>DAHUYY010000206.1 GCA_027306845.1 Vulcanimicrobiota bacterium
TAGCGGCCGGCGTCTCGATCGACGACGTCCTCGCGCTCGTCGCCGCACTCGCCCCGGAGATCGCGTCGAGCATCGTGCTCTTTACCTACTTCAATCCGCTCGATCGTTATGGGCTCGAGCGCTTTGCGCGCGATGCCGCCGCTGCGGGTGCTGCAGCGGTCATCGTTCCCGATATTGCACTAGAGGAAAGCGAAGAGTTGCGGGCGATCTTCGCGCGTCACGGCCTCGATGTTCCGATGCTCGTCGCACCCTCGACACCACCGGAGCGAGCGGCGAGAATCGCCGCCGCATCGACGGGATTTCTCTACGTCGTATCGCGACTCGGCGTCACCGGTGCGGGAAGCGAGCCCGATTTTGCACCGCTCCGCCGCCAACTCTCAGCGTTACGGGCGGCGACCGATCTACCCTTAGCGCTCGGTTTCGGCGTGAGCCGCGCCGAGCACGTGCGCGCGATCGCCGACGAGGTCGATGCGGTGATCGTCGGGAGTGCGTTCATCGATGCGCTCGCAGGTTTGAGCGGTGAAGCTGCGGTTGCGGCGACCGGTCGATTCGTCAACGATCTCTTCGCAAGCGCATGACGGCGATAACATTACAGACGGAGCGCTTGATGCTGCGGCCGTGGCGCGATGAGGATATCGAGGCGTGGGTCGATCTCTGCGCCGACGAGCGCGTCATGGAGTTCTTTCCGTCGACGGTCGATCGCGCCGAATCGACAGGCACCGCGCTGCGCTTGCGAGAGCGGCTCGAACGGAACGGGTATGGTTGGTGGGTGCTCGAGCGCCGAAGCGAGCCGGGATTTATCGGCGCTATCGCGCTCCAAGAAGTACCGTTCGAGGCGGCGTTTACTCCCGCATTGGAGATCGGGGGGCGGCTGAGCGTCCCCGCGTGGGGGCGGGGCTACGCCACGGAGGGGGCGCGCGCCGCGCTGAATTTCGCCTTCGAGCAGCTCGAGTGCGATGAAGTCGTCGCGATGACGTCGACGCTGAACGTTCGCTCGCGGCGCGTCATGGAGCGGCTCGGCATGAGGCGCGATCCGCACGATGATTTTGAAAATCCGCGTATCGAGATGGGGCACCGCTTACGACCGCACGTCCTCTACCGAGCGAGCGGGCCGGGGGCGCAACCGCTGCAAGCGCGCACTAGCGGTTAAGTGGCAGGGCTCTCGCCGCGGAGTAGGTACTCTGTAAGGGTACGCCCGCCGCAGTTTGCGGAATTACCAGCCGATGCAAGGAGCCGCTCCGTGAGCACGACCCTCGAACGAATCGCCCCATTTACCAACGAACCGGTGAAGAAGTTCTCCGATCCTCAGGAGATCGCGGAGATGCAAGCCGCGCTCGCGCGCGTCAAGGCGCGCTTCGGCGAGCGCTATCCGCTGGTCATCGGCGGGCGTCGCGTCGAGACCGAGAAGCAGATTCTCTCTCGTAACCCGGCGCACAAAAGCGAGATCGTCGGGTCGGTGAGTTCGGCCTCGGCGGCTCAGGCCGAGGAGGCGATCGAGCTCGCGGCCGCGACCTTCGAGAGCTGGAAGCGCGAGAGCTTCGAACTGCGTGCCGAGGTACTCTTCCGTGCCGCCGCGCTCATGCGCGAGCGCCGCTATGAGTTCGATGCCTTGCTGGTCTACGAAGTCGGGAAGAACTGGGCCGAGGCCGAGGGTGAGACGACCGAGGCGATCGACTTTCTCGAGTACTATGCACGCGAGGCGCTTCGCTACGGCGGCGAGCACCCGATCGTTCCCTTCCCGGGGGAGCGGAACGAATTGCGCTACATCCCCTTGGGCGTCGGAGCGGTGATCCCACCGTGGAACTTCGCGCTGGCGATTCTCGTCGGCATGACCGCGGCGGCGCTGGTCACCGGAAACACCGTCGTGCTCAAGCCTTCCTCCGATTCGCCGGTGATCGCGGCGCGCGTCGTCGATCTCTTCGAAGAGGCCGGTCTCCCGGCCGGGGCGCTCAACTTCATCCCCGGCTCGGGTTCGGTGATCGGCGATCTGGTCGTCGGACACCCGAAGACGCGCTTTATCTCGTTCACCGGCTCCAAAGAGGTGGGGCTGCATATCAACGAGCTCGCCGCCAAGACCGCCCCGGGGCAGCGGTGGATCAAACGCGTCGTCGCCGAGATGGGCGGAAAAGATTCGATCGTGGTCGCCGCCGATGCCGACCTCGACGCCGCGGTCGAGGGCGTCGCCGTCTCGGCCTTCGGGTTTACCGGGCAGAAGTGCTCGGCGTGCTCGCGCGCCATCGTGGAGGCCCCGGTCTACGAGGCGTTCGTCGAACGGCTCCGGGCGCGCGTAGCGAAGATCTCCGTCGGCGATCCGTCGCTCCCCGATACCGGCATGGGGCCCGTCGTCAGCGAGAGCGCCTTCAAATCGATCTCGCAGTACATCGAGATCGGTAAGGGCGAGGGACGTCTGCTCTGCGGCGGAAACGCGATCGGCGACGAAGGATACTTCCTCGAACCGACGGTGATCGTCGACGTCGCACCCGAGGCGCGCATCTCGTGCGAAGAGATCTTCGGCCCGGTGCTCTCGGTCCATAAGGCGCGCGATTTCGATCACGCACTGGAGATCGCGAATAATACCGAGTTCGGGTTGACCGGTTCGCTCTACACGACCGATCGCGCCAAGATCGAGCGCGCGCGCGACGAGTTTTTCGTCGGGAATCTCTATTTCAACCGGAAGAGCACCGGCGCGCTCGTCGGTGTCCATCCGTTCGGCGGCTTCAATATGTCGGGTACCGATAGTAAGGCCGGCGGTCGGGACTATCTCTTACTCTTCCTCCAGGCGAAATCGATCAGCGAGAAACTCAGCTAGTAGATCGTGACACGGCTGCGACTGCTCCCGAGGGCGGATCGACGGATCCGCCTCGGCCATTCCTGGGTCTTCTCGAACGAAGTCGACGTCGCGGCGACGCCGCTGCTCGGCCTCGAGCCGGGGAGCCTCGTGCGCGTCGAGGATGCGCGCGGAAATCCGGTCGGCCTCGCGTACGTGAATCCCCGTGCGCTCATCTGCGCCCGCCTTCTTACCCGCGACGTTCGGGGCAGCATCGACGCCGACTGGTTCGGACGCCGGATCGCCCGGGCGCTCCAGCTCCGCGAGCGGCATTTCAAGACGCCCTTCTATCGCGCGATCTACGGCGAGTCCGACGGCCTGCCGGGATTCGTCGTCGATCGCTTCGGCGAGCGCTTGGTCGTGCAGTTGAATACCGCCGGGGCGATCGCACTGCGCGAGCCGTTCTTTGCCGCGATCCGGAGCGCTCTCGCGCCGGTGGGGATTCTGGTGCGCAATGCCGGATCGACCCGCGAGCTCGAAGGCACGCCGCTCCTCGACGAGCGTATCGGCGACCTGCCGCCGGAGATCGAGGTGCTCGAGGGTGAGATGCGCTTGCTCGCCCCGCTGCTCGAACCCGACCCCCCACCGTTTCCGCACGTGGCCCTGCTGGTCTCGGGGGGGCATACCCAGCTGATCGAGGTGCACGGCATCGGGCGGTACCGC
>DAHUYY010000207.1 GCA_027306845.1 Vulcanimicrobiota bacterium
GGGCAGCGTCAATCACGTGCGCACGCTCGCCGGATACCTGCACACCCAGCGACACGGTACGGTCACCTTCGCTTTGCTCGTCAACGACTGGATGGATCGCGGCCCCGGGGCGATGAAACGCCTCGATGCGGTGCGCGGCGCAATCCTCCGCGCGATCGCCACGGCGCCGTAAGCAGCCTCCGTCGAATCCAAGCGCAGCCCGGTAGCGTTATAATCGGTGATATGACGGAGAAAGCGATTTTTGCAGCGGGCTGCTTTTGGGGCGTCGAGGCCGGGTTTCTTCAGGTGCCGGGCGTGCTCGATGTCACCAGCGGCTACACCGGAGGCCATACCGATCGGCCGACCTATCGCGAGGTCTGCGCGCATGGGACGGGGCACGCCGAGGCGGTCGAGGTGCTCTTCGACCCGTCGAAGGTCCGCTACGAGGATCTCGTTGCCTACTTCTGGCGCATGCACGATCCCACGCAAGTAAATCGGCAGGGGCCCGATATCGGCTCGCAATATCGCTCCGCAATTTTCGTGCTCTCACCCGAACCACGTGCGATCGCCGAAGCGTCGAAGGTCGCCGCGCAGGCCTCGTTCGCCAAACCGATTGCCACCGAGATCGTCGATGCCACGACGTTCTGGCCCGCCGAGGCGTACCACCAACGATATTTCGAGCGAAACGCAATTGCTTGCCACGTGCCGGCCCCATGACCCGCGGCGGCCTTCTTCGCGTCGCCGCGGCTTTCGTTGCCGCGACATCGCTCCCCGCAGTCGCTCGCGCCGAGCGATATGCCGTCACGATGAGTGCGGCGGCATGGCTTCGCAAGCTCGGCCCCGCGCGCTACGCGATCTTGCGCGAGGGCGGAACGGAGGCCCCCTATTCGAGTCCGCTCGATAAAAAATTCGCAGCCGGCACCTATCACTGCGCCGGCTGCAACCAACCCGCATTCAGTTCGGCAACGAAATATCACGCCGGCGAGGGGGGGCCATCCTTTTGGGATGTGCTGCCGAGAGCGGTGGGTTACCAAAAAGATTACCAACTGATCGGCGAAGTTCGCACCGAGGTGCATTGCTCGCGTTGCGGAGGGCATCTCGGGCACCGCTTTCATGACGGGCCGCAGCCGACCGGCCTGCGATATTGTATCGACGGGCTCGCGCTACGGTTTATTCCAACGCCCGGCCACGATCGTGGGCGATCTTCAGAACGAGAATAGAAAAATTTAGCGCCAGCGTCACCGCGTTCGTCAGTAAAATCGGCAACGAGCGCAACGCGATACCGTACCAGACCCAGAGCGAGATGCCGCTAATAAAAAACGCGAGTGCGCCGTAGGAGAGATCCTCGGCGCTGCGACGTTTCAAAATACGCAACATCTGCGGCATGAACGAAAGCGTCGTGAGCGTTCCCGCGCTCAGGCCGAGAATATCGAGCGCGCTCATGCTTCAGGAATCCCGCGTGCTAGCCTTCGCATCCAGGCGTACAGGCCGCCGACGGTCACGATGAAGGCGAGGGTTCCGAGAATTTCCGCCGGCCCGGCAAAGCCATCCCCGACGAGTGCGAACGGAGTGCCGCGGTTGCTCGCAACGATCACACCGGCCAAGAGTACGCCGAAGAGACTCTCTCCGACGATGAGGCCCGAGGCGAGCAATACTCCCAAGCGCTTCCCGATATCGGCGAATGTTTCGCCGCGCAAGCGGCGTTCGTACCAATAGCCCAAGCACGCGCCGATGACGACCGGCGCGGTCGTCGAACTCGGCAGATAGATTCCCAATCCGACGGCGAGCGGCGGTAATTTCCCGCGACCGGTCGCGCGCAGTACTTCGTCGACGGCAACGATTGCAGCGCCGATCACTCCGCCGATGCCGATGAGCGACCAGTCGAGGTTGCCGCCGAGGACACCCTTTGCCAGCGCGGTGATGAGCATCGCTTGCGGCGCCGGCAGCGGGTGCGAACCCGGTGCGACGTGCAGGTTCGCCGCGCCCATAAAGCCATAGCCGCGCGCCAAAAGATCGAGAATCGGCGGAATCACCGCCGCACCGACGATGACGCCGATGACGAGCGCGACCTGCTGTTTCCAGGGTGTTGCGTCAACGAGTTGACCGGTTGTGAGATCCTGCAAATTATCGTTGGCGATCGTTGCCACCGCGATCACGACGGTGGTGACGAAAAGCGCGAATGCAAGGAGCGGCTGGGTGAGCTCGGGGTGCCCGTGCGCGAAAACGACGGCAACGAGCGCGATCCCCAAGACTGCGAGAATCGCAAGCCCGGAGACCGGGCTGTTCGAGGAACCGATGAGGCCGGCCATAGAGCCGCAGATCGCGGCAACGAAGAGACCGACGATCGTAATGTAGACGATCGATACCAGAATCAGCGGAATCGCCACCGCGGGCGGCAGCACGCCGTGAACGAATGCAAAGAGCAATATCGCCAGCGGAATCAAAAGCGCGGCCGATACGCCGGCAACGATTCCGATCGGAATATCGCGTTCGGTCTGCGCTAATTCATGCGCGCGCCCTTCGCTGCGCGTCCGTGCCGCGGCGAGAGCGCCGCGCAGTCCCTCGATCACCGGAGCGAGCAATTTGAGCAGCGTCCAGATCGCAGCGACCCCGATCGCACCGGCGCCGATAAAACGCACGTCATGCGACCACGTCGCCATTGCAACGTCGATCGGTGCGCCGCCGACCGCCGGATGGATCGCGGTAAGGATCGGCACCAAAACTCCCCAAGCGATGACGATGCCGGCGAGGATCGCGAGCCCGACGCTGAGACCGATCAGGTGCCCGGCGCCGACGAGCGCGAGCGAGAGCGATATGCCGATGCCGGTCGTCGCATGGCCGAAGCGACGATAGGCATCGAATTCTCCAATGAAAACGCGCGTGGCGACGACCGCGGCGAACGCCGCCGACGCAATCGCACCGGCGATAATCGCAACCAGCCCCGCCGCGCCTTCCGCAGCGCCGCTCTTCGACGATGCGCCGACGCGCAGAACCTCAGCGGCCGCCACGCCCTCGGGGTACGGAAGATCGGAGTTCGTAACCAACGCGCGGCGAAGTGGAATCGTATACATGACCCCGAGGATGCCGCCGAGCGCGGCAACGGAGAACGACTCCCAGAACGGAAAGCCCGTCCACCAACCGATCATCACCAATCCCGGCAATACGAAGATAATCGATGAGAGCGTTCCGGCCGACGATGCGACGGTCTGCACGATATTATTCTCTTGCACGCTCGAATCTTTAAACCAGCGCAAGATCGCCATCGAGATAACCGCTGCGGGGATCGAGGAGGCAAAGGTGAGCCCCACCTTGAGGCCGAGGTAGACATTTGCGGCGGTAAAGAACAGCGTGATGACCGCGCCGATGATGACGCCGCGCAGCGTCAGTTCGTGGCTTGTTTTCATGACCGAGGCCTTACGCCGTCGCGGCGCCATTCCTTGCCGCGACGCAGGGATCGCTCGAACGGCGGGAGCAGAGACGGCGGTGCGCCTCC
>DAHUYY010000208.1 GCA_027306845.1 Vulcanimicrobiota bacterium
CCGCGCCGCGGGCGCCCGGTCGTCGAAATCTACCTGCTCGATGGCTTGCAGAGTGCCGTCGTGCTGACCGGAATCGGAAGACGAGCGAATGAGGCCCTCGCACGCGTCGCAGCTACGCGCATCGCTCGCGTGGTAAGCGGTTCGGTAAGGCTCCTTACTGACGATATCGGACTCATGCTGCAGCTTCCACCGCGCGCGCGTTTGCAAGACGCTCAGTGGGAGCGGCTCTTTGACGCGGCGGAGTTCGCTAGCGACTTGCGCGAAGGATTGCTCGGGTCGACGCTTTTACGAACGCACTTTCGCTACGTAGCCAACACCGGGCTGCTCGTACTACGACGCGCGAATGGACGCTCGCTGCGCGCGTCGTCGTTACGATGGAATAGCGGGCGTATACTCGACCGACTCATTCGCGAAGACGGTCGCTTTCCGCTGGTACGGGAGAGCTTTCGGAGCGTTTGCGAAGACGTACTCGACGCGGCGCGAGCGCGCGAGTTTTGCTCGTCGTTGCTCGCTCCGCCGCGCATCGTCCACCCGCCCATCGCCTCGCCGATGAGTTTTGGGATCTTAACGTCATCGTTCGGCGACGACGTCGCCGTCGCCGACCGTGCCGAAATGGTCGACGCGCTCCACGAACGCGTGTTGGCCTATCTCGCGGGAGCTATCGCTCCGTGAGCGCGGGGGCGCGCGCGACCTCGCTCTCCCTCGGTGGCGGGGCAACCGCACTCGCCGGCGGCTTGCTGTGGATCGAGAAGAGCGCATCGCTCGTCGTCGCCGACCTCCACCTCGGTTACGAAGAAGCGATCGGTGCTGCGCTGCCGCTGTGGAGCCTCGACGACAGCTGCAAAACGATAGAGGCGGCGGTTGCCGCCTACGGCGCGCGCGAGCTCATTTTGCTCGGCGACGTCATACACTCGGTTCGTTTGAGCGAGGGCGCCGGCGATCGTGTCAGTGGTGTGATGCGGAGATTGCGAAGCCTCTGTAGGCTTACCATCGTTGCCGGAAATCACGAAGGGGCGACCCGCGGGAGCGCCCTGCTCGGTGAGTGTGTCGAAGAGGTCGAGCGCGCGGGGATGCTGCTCCATCATGGAGATCGGCCACGGATTGCGGGGCTCCGCCACGTTATCGGCCATCTGCACCCGAGCGTTGCGCTCGGGGGCGAGCAAAGCGTTCCCGCATTTCTTGCCGCGCGCGAACTCATCGTCGTTCCCGCGGCGACACCCTATTCGCGCGGTCTCAACATCCTCACGCGCGATTGTCGCGTCGCGATCGGTGCATATGGCGCACGCGCTTCATCGACGCACGTTATCGCCGCTACTGCCGAGCACTGCTATCCCTTCGGAAGCATCGGCGATCTCGCTCGCGCGGCTCGCGCGCTTCGGTTTCCCGAACGCAACCGCTAAAAAATGCCGTGTGCCAAACCGATGGCGAGCGCGGCAAGCGAGGGCCCGGCGTGCATGCGGCGGGCGCGCACGGCGGCGAATAATTCTTCAAGCGATAGCTCGGTCGCTTCGATCTGCTCGGTCGGTTCGAGTTGAGGGTCGGCGACGCGATGGGCGCCGTCGGCGAAGAACAGATAGGCGACCGATGTCGAGCGGACCGGGTCGGGGCAAAATTCCCCGAGCAACCGCCAATCGGGGGCGTCGTATCCGGTCTCCTCAAGCATTTCGCGTCGCGCGCAATGCAGCGGCTCTTCGTCGTGCTCCAACGAACCGGCTACAAACTCAAGGCCCACATCGTCGGATGCATAGCGGTACTGTTCGATCGCTAAGAAGCGTTGCGTCGTGGTGCGCGCGATGACGATTGCAAAACCGCGAGCTTCGCGAATATAGTAATCGGGGAGCACCGTTCCGTCGGGAAGTTCGATCTCATCTCGGCGAATTTTGAGGTACATCGAGTCGATGAGGTAGGTGCTCCTGAGACGTTTCCAATGCGGTCGATCCATCTCCGGTAGGTGCGACGGGGCTTTACGAAGCCCTTGCTCGAAAGGGGCGGATATGGAGAGTACGTTTCTCGTCGTCGGCGCCGGTACGATGGGCCTCGGCATCGCCCTGCTCGCCGCTGAGCGCGGTGAAAAAGTTGAACTCGTGGAGCCCGATTTGGCGGCTCGGGCGCGTGCCGCGCAACGGATCGCCGGCACGTCGATTCAATTGCTCGAAGCGGTTCCCGTGCAGAGTCTGGCAAGCATCGCGTTGGAAGCCGTTCCGGAGCGCCTGACGCTCAAGCGCGATACCCTACAAGCGATGGAAGCCGCGCTTGCGCCCAACGCGGTGTTGGCGACGAATACTTCCTCGCTCGCGCTCGCAGAGTTGGTGAAGGGGTTGCACCGTCCGGGGCGTTTCGTCGGGATGCATTTCTTTACTCCGCCGCAGCAGATGCCGTTGGTCGAGGTCGTGCTCGCAGAGCAGAGCGATGACGATGCGGTCGAACTCGTGCGAGCGCTCGCCGAGCGTCTAGGAAAAACGGCGGTTGAAGCGACCGACACGCCGGGCTTCATCGTCAATCGCGTCGCTCGCCCGTTCTACGTGCAAGCCTTACGAGCCGAGCACGATGCCGTCGCGTCGATAGAGGAAATTGACGAACTCGCGCTCGGAATCGGGTTCCCGATGGGGCCGTTTGCGCTGATGGATTTCATCGGGCTCGACATTAACTTGGCGACGACGCGATCGCTCTACGAAAGAACGGGTGCTCCGCGCTTCGAGCCGGTCGAGACGCAGATCGCGATGGTCGAGGCGGGTACCTGTGGTAGAAAAAGCGGCAAGGGGTTCTATAATTACGAAGGCGGCGAGCGTCCGCCGCGATCGGTCGAACCTCCCGAACGCTCGGATGAGGAAGCATTCGACGAGCGTATTTGCGTGCTGGGGTTCGGGGCGCTCGCCGACGACCTCTCGACCGAGGCCGAGGGAACATTCGGCGCGATCGATCGTATCGAGAACGACGAATTTCTCGCCGATATCGACTCGTCGGTTACGATCGCCTTCGATGCCGGCGACGGAACGACCGACCGAATCGAGGCCCTATTACAGGTCGAAGGCGTTCTCGATCCGAGTTGTGCGATATTTTTCGATGCCTACAGCACCGATATCAAAGCGTTACTCAAGCGAGCTCGGCACCCCGAGCGCTTTATCGGCTATGGCATTCTTGGGCTGCTCGCGTCGCAACGCGCGATCGAAATTGTCGATCATGACGCGCTCGACGATGAGATGCTCGCGCTCGCCCAAGAATTTTTCGAGCGGCTCGGCAAACGCGTCGTCCTCGTTGCGCCGTCGCCGGGGCTCGTGCTCGGAAGAATCGTCGGTTCCATCGTCAACGAAGCGGTGATCGCCGTGCACGAGGGGGTTGCGAGTGCCGACGACGTCGATCTCGCCATGCGATTGGGGACAAACTATCCGCTGGGCCCGATCGCTTGGGGACGAGAGATCGGCGGAGCGCGAATCGCTCGCATCTTGCGCGGATTG
>DAHUYY010000209.1 GCA_027306845.1 Vulcanimicrobiota bacterium
ATCGCCTCCTCGACGGTCGGTTCCGGTTCGACGCGAACGTCGACGGTGCCGGAGGGCAGATCGGGGCGCGCGATCATCCTTACGCGGGCGGGGCCGTCGGAAAATGTTATACCGACGCGCGCGGCACAATCTTCGAGCAGATCGGCCCACTGACGTTCGAGATAGTCGCGATGTTCCTCGAGGCGTTCGAAATCGAGATCGCTGACGCGAGCCTCGTAACCGCTTGGTGCGTGCGTGCTGCCGTCGACGGAGCTGCGCGTCTGCGCCTCCATCACGGCGACGAGTTTACGCGCTACCTGCGCGGGTTCGAGATCGCTTGGAAATCCGCGCGCAAAGGCCCGCTCGACGAAGTCGGCGAGGCTACGTTCGATGCGCGCGAACCAATTCATCGCACACGCTCCAAGCACGCTGCGAAAAATCCGTCCCGTCCGTCGATTGGCGCCATCAGCAGGTCGCCGTTTGCGTCGGAAAACGCGGCGAGCGAAGCAGGTAGCGGCACCCGAACGAAGTCGCCGATGGAAAGAAATGCGTCGATCGCGTTCGTGCTTTCGCGTTCGTCGGTCGAGCAAACCGAATAAACGATGCGGCCGCCGGGCTTTACATGCGGCGCGATAGCAGAGAGGAGCTCCGCCTGCAACGCCGCCATCCGCTCGATATCCTCGGGGCGTCGGCGCCAGCGCGCCTCGGGGTGGCGAGCGATCACCCCCAATGCCGTGCACGGCGCATCGAGAAGAACGCGATCGAAGAGCATCTCGGGCGGGACGAGCGCAGAATCGGCGGCATCGCCCGCCACGACTGCAGGCACGGGAAGCTCGACGGAGCGCCGATGCTCTTCGAAGCGCTGCTGAAGCACGGCGATCTTGCGCGCATCGCGATCGACGCAGGTGAGTTCCCCGTTCGGGCCGATCCGCACGGCTATTTGCAACGCTTTATTGCCGCGGCCGCTGCAACAATCGAGAATGCGTTCGCCCCGCTGCGGGTCGAGGATATCGACGATCGCCGCGGAGCTCTCCGACTGTAACCAGAACGGCAGCTTCGCGCTCTCGACGAGATCGAGCGCCGCACTCTCGCTCGCGCGTACGACCACGGCATCGCGTGCCAATGTCGAACGACTCGCCTGCATTCCGCGCGCGGTCATCATTTCCAGCACTCGCTCGCTCTCGCCGAGTGCCACCAGCGCGTGAGCGGCCGGTTCGTTCGCTTCGCGACAGATGCGTTCGATAAGCTCGTCGCCGAAGCGCGCGTGCAAGCGACGAACGAGCCAGGTCGGCAGGGAGTAGAGCGCGCCATAGTACTCGTCAACATCGGTGTAGCGCTCGCGCTGCGGCTCCGGCGTCGGCTCGCGGAGGTAACTTCGCAGCACCGCGTTGACGAGCGAACCGAGCCCCTGATGGCCGTAGCGCTTGGCAAGATTGACCCACTCGAAGAGCGTTGCGTGGACGTCGGGTTGCGTGTAGCGCAACTCGTAGACGGCGAGGCGAAGTAATTCCTGAATCGTCGACGGCAAACTCTTCGCGCGTTCTTTGAGAAAGGGACGCAAGGCGTCGTCGAGTGCGCGCCGCATCTTGATCGCGCCGTACGAAAGTTCGGTCGCAAAGCGGCGGTCGCGGGCATCGAGCTTCCCGCGCTGCGCGCGATAAGCAAGCGCCGCCTGTGCCGGGCGCGCTTCGACGCCGGGTTCGCCCGGAAAAACATCGCGCACCACGAGCAACGCAACCTCACGCGCGCTCACCCTCGCACCGCCGAGCGCATCTGCCGGTACCGATCCCACGACATCGCGCCTTTATTGGGTGCGATGACCTCGTCGATTGCGAAACGGCCCTCCTCATCGTGCGCGCGCACGATTTTCAGCCACTCTCCGTCGACGAACGCACGCGCGAGCGGAGCGGGTGCAAAGGCACGCACCGCCGCGAGCAGCCGTGATGTGGGCCACGTGAGATCGACGATAAGATCCTCCTTCTTCAACGGTCGTGTCGTGCTCGCATCGCCGCGTTGCGGCAGGGCCGTCAAGCTCCCGTCCTCCGCACGCGCGATCGCCTCGCCGAGCATGCGCGCGCCGAGGGCGGCGAGCCGATCGTGTAACCCGCCGTACTCTTCCTGCGCGCCTATTGCGACGCGTTCCTGCGCGACGAGGGGCCCGGTATCCATTCCCGCGTCCATCAGCATGATCGAGAGCCCGGTCTCGCTCGCAGCGTCGCGGAGCGCCGACTGGATCGGCGTCGCTCCACGATAGCGCGGCAGGAGCGAAGGATGAACGTTGAGCGCGCCGATCCGCGGCCACGCCAGAAGCTCGGGAGGCAAAATGCGCCCGAAGCTCGCCAGCGCGATGAGATCGATCGGTTCGTCGCCGTGTTCGGCGAGAAATGCGCGCATCGAGCTCGGTTCGAAGACCGGCAGGCCAAGCTCGAGCGCCGCGCGTTTCACCGGCGTTGGCGCGAGCCGGTGCCCGCGCCCGGAGGGACGCTCGGGTTGGGTCACGACGCCGAGGATTTTCGCACGCCGCGCCGTCTCATGCAGTGACGGAACGGCAAATTCGCTGCTTCCAAAAAAATAGGCGGAGAGCATGGCGCTTACGGAAGCGACGCTGCGCGTTCGGCTGCCTCGAGCTCTTCGTCGGTCTGCGCGGGGCGCAGATCCTTGACCTTATCGACGTACAGAACGCCGTTGAGATGATCGATCTCATGTTGAAGGCAGATGGCGAAGAGCCCCTCTGCCGAAAACGAGATCCGTTTCCCGTGTCGATCGAGCCCGCTGACGGAAACACGTTCGAAGCGCGTTACTTCGCCGACGAGGCCCGGGACAGAGAGACATCCCTCGGTCCACTCGATCTCGCCTTCGGTTGAATCGAACTTCGGATTGACGACGACGAATGGGCCGTGCTCGGGGTTCCCGTCCTGCAGATCCACCGTAAAGATACGCTTGGAGATATTGACCTGCGGCGCTGCAAGGCCGATCCCCGGCGCATCGTACATCGTCTCGAACATATCGTCGATTAACTGCTGAATCAAGGGATCCCGCAGCTCTTTGGGGTCGACCCGCTTTGCGACCTTGCGCAGCGTCGGGTGACCGTCGGTGACGATTTCGCGGAGATAGGGCATACGTTGGGTATTCTACCTCCGCGCGCCGTGCTCTCCTTACTGCGTCGAGAAGCTCGAGAGCGCCGTCGCCCCCGTTCCCACGGCATAGCAAGCGGCGTTATTGAGGTTGTTGATGTAGATCGAGAAGCCCGACCCGGTCACCAGCGGGTTGCTGAGCCCGGTCGTGTAGTACTGGGGGTTCGCCATGCTCGGCGTCGCGGAGCCGGCCGGAAGCGCACTCGCCGTGCTCGCAGAGAACTGCGAGGTAAACTGGACCCCGTAGGTCGGCGGCCCGACGATCTCGGTATCCCATGCGTTATTGCTATCGCTCGGGAAGGCGCCGCTCGTCGCCACGTAGATGGTCGTCAGCGTCGGG
>DAHUYY010000020.1 GCA_027306845.1 Vulcanimicrobiota bacterium
CGCGAGGCGTGCATTAGCGGCGAGGAGATCGGCACGCGCGAGAAATTCGATATTCGCCGCGATTCGGTCGCGAGCGTCGCCGACCGCGCGCGAAAGCGCGGCGAGAATTCTCTCGACCTCGTGTTGTTCGGCGATACGTGCGGTGCGCACGCGGTTGTTGGCATCGAGCGCGGCGAGCGGTTCCACGAAAAGCGTCTGCCCCGACCCGCTGGTGTCGTGGACGATTCCGGGAAACTCTCCGGCGAACTCCGCCTTGACCGGAACGACGTAGCGCCCCTCGCGCATCGTAATGACGCGCTCTTGAATCGCGCTCTCGAATCGGCTCGAGCGCAAGATCGCACCGACGCGTTCGCGCGCTTCGTTCTGCGCGCCGGCGATGCTCCGCCGCAGCCGCGCGAGCGCCGGGCTCGCTCGGTCGAGGATCTCGCCACGTTCGTCGACGGCGTTGCGCAATTCACCGACGAGCTCTTTCAGATCGCCGTGGAGCGCGAGGAGCGGTTGTAACGAAATCTCACCGGTCTCGCGTAATACGCGGGCCGCACTCGCCGCGGCGGCGAGCGCGTCGGCGACGGCGCGGAGTTCGCTGCCGGAAAGGCTACGCCCGGCCGCTGCAGCGCCGGCCAAGGCCTCCGGATCGATCGCGGCGGCGACGTAGAAGTCGCGCTCTACCACAGCTCGGCGAATCGCCGCGGTGCGCGCTTGCTCTTCGCGTACGACGGCAATATCGTTCTGCGGAAGAAGTTCGCGAGCGTACTCCCTTCCGCGCTCGGTCTGCGTCGCGCGCTCGACGCGACCGACGATCGCGGTAAAATCGAGCGCCGCTAAAGTTTGCTCGTCGGCGAGAGCGCGCTTATCCTCCAAGCCGTTCGCGCAGCAGTGCATTCACCGCTGCGGGGTCTGCCTTTCCGCGCGAGGTCTTCATCACCGCACCGACGAGAAACCCGAAAACGTTGCTCTTGCCCGCTCGATACTCTTCGACGCTCGCGGCATTAGCGGCGAGCACTTCGTCGACGAATCGTGCGAGCGCTGCGGGATCGCTCGTCTGCGCGAGCCCTTCCCGCTCGACGATCGCTTTTGGAGAGCCTTCGCCCGCCCACATCCGCGCGAGCAGTTCTTTGGCGATCTTCGAATTGATGGTTTTCGCTTCCACCAACGCAACGAGCTCGCCGAGGTGCTGCGGGCTCACCGGTGACCGATGAATGGCGACGCCGCTTTCGTTGGCCAGCCGCGACAGGTCGCCGAGAACGAAATTTTGGGTCTGTTGCGGATGCTGCGAAACTTCAACGGTGCGATCGAAGAATTCAGCGATCTCCGGCGCGTCGATCAGTTGCGTCGTCTGCTTGATATTGAATCCGTACTCTTTCGTATAGCGTTCGAAACGCTCGATCGGCAGAGGCGACATCGTCGCGCGCACCCCGGCTACGCGCTCCTCGGAGATCTCCATCGGCACGAGGTCGGGATCGGGAAAATAACGATAATCGTGCGCGAGCTCTTTGCTGCGCATCGAGATCGTCGTTCCATTCGCTTCGTCCCAGCCGAGCGTCTCCTGAACGATGCGTTCGCCGGCATCGAGCATCGCGCTCTGCCGCGCGATCTCGCTCTCGATCGCCCGTCGCACCGAACGGAAGGAGTTCATATTTTTTATCTCCGTCTTCGTCCCGTACGTCTCGCTGCCGACCGGGCGTATCGAAACGTTGGCATCGCAACGGAGCGAGCCTTCTTCCATCTTCACGTCGCTGACCCCGATCGCCATCAGCGTACGTCTGAGCATCTCCAAAAAAGCGACGGCCTCTTCGGCACTGCGTAGATCTGGCTCCGAGACACATTCCATGAGCGGGACGCCGGCACGATTGAAATCGACCAGCGAATACGAGCTTCCGGCGATGCGCCCATCGCCGGACCCGGCGTGGGTCGATTTCCCGGTATCTTCTTCGAGGTGAATGCGCGTCAGGCGACATTCGCGAATCGTCCCGTCGTCGAGCCAGTATCTCACCACGCCGCCTTGCGTCAGCGGCATATCGTATTGTGAAATCTGGTAATTTTTCGGCATGTCGGGATAGAAATAATTCTTCCGATCGAACTTCGAGTACTCCGGGATTGCAGCTTTAAACGCCAGCCCGGCGCGAATCATGTATTCGATCGCGGCGGCATTCGGCACGGGAAGGGAGCCGGGCATTCCTAGGCAGACCGGGCAGACCAGCGTATTTGGTTCGGCGCCGAAGCGATTCGCACAGCCGCAAAACATTTTGCTCGCGGTTTTTAGTTCGACGTGACATTCGATGCCGATGACCGCTTCGTATTTCATCGTGCCGCCTCCGGAAGCTGCGTTTCATGTTTGGCAGCATGCATCGTCGCACGTTCGTAGGCATGCGCTGCGGCGAGCAACGGCCGTTCGGCGAAAAGCGGCGCGGTAAGTTGCAAGCCCAAGGGCATCGGAGGGCCGCCTTCTTCCGGGCTCACCCATCCGCAGGGCACGCTCAACGCCGGCAGGCCGGCGAGCGACATCGGAATCGTGTAATAATCCATGAGATACATACTATACGGGTCGCTCTTCGATTTGAAACGGAATGCAGGCGAGCTCGTCGCCGGGGCGGCGATCAGATCGCATTTTTCAAATGCTTTGGCAAAATCGCGCGCTACGAGCGTACGCGCTTTTTGCGCGCGCACGTAATAGGCATCGTAATAACCGCTTGAAAGTGCGTAGGTGCCGATCAAAATACGCCGCTTTACTTCCGGGCCGAATCCTGCCGCGCGGGTCCGTTCGTTCATCTCGGCCACGTCTGCGCCTTCGACGCGCAGACCGTACCGGACGCCGTCGAAGCGCGCCAGGTTGGAGCTACATTCCGCCGGGGCGATGAGGTAATAGGTTGCAAGCCCGTAATCGGCGGTCGGCAACTCGACTTCCACGATCTCGGCACCGAGCGCTTCGAGATCGTGGAGAGCGCGGTCGTACACGTCATCGATATCGGCGCCGAGCTTGTGCGTGTCGAATTGCTTCACCACCCCGATTCGGAGGCCGTGCAGATCTTCGCGTAACGTTCCGGCGGTGGGTTCGACGGCCCGATCGAGGCTGGTTGCATCCATGGGGTCGAAGCCGGCCATCGCATCGTAGGCGAGCGCCGCGTCTTCGACGCTGCGCGCGAGCGGCCCGATCTGATCGAGGCTCGATGCAAAAGCGATAAGTCCGTAGCGCGAGATACGCCCGTAGGTTGGTTTGAATCCGACGAGATTGCAGAACGCAGCCGGCTCGCGAATCGAACCGCCGGTATCGCTTCCTAACGCGATCGTCGCTTCGTGCGCCGCGACGGAGGCCGCCGATCCACCACTCGAGCCGCCGGGGACGCGTTGCAGATCGTAGGGATTGCGCGTGACGCCAAGCGCGCTATTCTCGCACGACGAACCCATCGCGAATTCATCCATATTCGCTTTTCCGACCGGAATCGCGCCGGCGGCGAGCATCGAACGCACTGCCGTCGCCGTGTATGGCGCAACCCATCGTTCGAGCATCTTACTTCCGCAGGTCGTTACCGTGCCTTCGAGCGCGAGATTATCCTTGACCGCAAGCGGCACCCCGGCAAGCGGAAAGCGTTCTCCGGCGGCGATCCGCGCGTCGAGCGCATCGGCACTTTCGCGCGCTTGCCGCTCGAGCACGCTTAAATATGCCCCGACCTGCGGTTCGACCGCCTCGATCCGCGCCATCGTCGCGTCGATCATCTCGCGCGCCGAGCATTCGCGGGCGTTCACCGCACGCGCGATCTCCGCTGCACTCTTTGCAATCGTCGCCATCGTTACGCCTGCCCGATGATACGCGGCACGCGAACGAATGCGCCCTGCCGTTGCGGTGCGCCGTTGAGGACCGTCTCACGATCGAGCGAGGGACGCTCGCAATCTTCACGGACGACGTTCCGCGATTCGACTACTTGCGCGGTCGCCGGGATGCTATCGAGATCGAGGTCGGCGAGCGTCGCAACGTGGCCGAGCAGGTCGCCGAGCTGCGCCCCGAACCGCTCGACTTCGTCGTCGGTTAACGCGATGCGGGCGAGTTTGGCCACATAGGCGATATCAAGATTCTCGGATGACAAAATCAGGGTACTCCGTAGGTGAGGATTGGTCGTCGTCGGGCCATTCGGGCGGCGGGGTATCGGCGAACGCCGCTTCGACTGCTGCCTGAATCTCGCGCGCATTGCAATAGAGCGTGACGAGCGTTTCGACATGCCCGGTCTGCGGAAACATATCGAACGGCTGCACGATCCCGACGGTGTAACCATTGGACGTGAGGAACTTTAAATCCCGGGCGAGCGTCGCCGGGTCGCACGAGAGATACCAAATATTCGGTACTCGCGCACGAGCGACCGCCGCAAGCGTCGCCTCGTCGCTTCCCTTGCGCGGCGGGTCGAGGAAAAGGATCTCCGCTTCGCGGAGGCGCGCGACAATCTCGGGGCGCGCAACCGCCTCCTCCACGCGAGCGGCCAGAAACTCGGCGCGCTCTTGCAGGTCGTTGAGTTCGGCGTTCGCCTCGGCCTCGCGCACCGCTGCCGGGTTTTCCTCGATTCCCAGCACGCTGCTGCCCGCGGCGGCGAAATAGAGCGAAAAGGTACCCGCGCCGCAATAGAGATCGACGATCTTTCGTGGCTGCGCGAGCCCGCCGCGCATCAACGCAAAGATCTTTGCAACCACGCTGGGATTCACCTGAAAGAACGATTCCGGTGAGACGCGATAGCGAACCCCGGCGATCGTCTCTTCGATCGTCGTCGTTCCGGCGAGGGTGCGATTTTCGCGGCCCATAACGGCGTTCGTACTCGCCGGATCGAACGAATTTGCGATGCCGCGCACCTTGGGCAATCGCTCGAGCAAGTGGCGCGCGGCGCGCGCGAGCCCGGTCGTTTCCCGATCGGTCGTGATGGAGAGAACGCTACCGCCGTTCGCCGACGATGCCCGCGCAACAAAGTGCCGCGCGACGCGATAGACCTCGCCGAGCCGATCCTCTAACCGTAGCGAACTCAAACGCGCGACGATTTCATCGAGCTCCGGAACCAAGATCGGGCAACTCTCGATCTCGACCAATTCGTGCGTGCGCTGCCGGAAAAATCCGAGCCGCGGCGGGCTCTGCTCGCCGCCGCCGCCGACGACTAACGCAACTTTATTACGATAGCGCCGCGAGCGAGGGGATGGAATGACGTTGCGGACATCGACACCTTGGAGCCCACCGATGCGTCGCAAGGCATTATGAACGACCTCTCGCTTCCAGGAAAGTTGCGCGGGGTAACTCATGTGCTGCACCTGGCAGCCTCCACAGGTTCCAAACGCCGCGCAGAACGGCACCACGCGATGCGGCGAGCCCGAGAGCAAGCGCACCTGCGTCGCGACGGCATACCGAGCTTTGAGCGTGGTAATGCGGACGAGCGCTCGTTCCTGCGGAAGCGGGCCCCAGCAGAACACCGCAAGAGAACCGAGTCTTCCTACGCCTTGCCCGTTGACGAGCAGATCGTGGAAGGTCAGTTCGACTTCGTCCCCGACGCGCACGCGCGGCGGGTTAGGCGCTATTCCTTTGGTCGTCAAGCGTCTTCAACAAAGAGTTGGCCTCATCGATTAAGGCTTGGATGCGTTGGCCGGTCGGGTCGGATTGACGACGCAAGAAGAGTACGCGCGCGGCGACCGCGGTAACGGCGAGGCCGAAACCCGCGATACCGATCCAAATCAGCGCGCTCTTCATCGAAGAGCGATCGCTCTCGGCTTCGATCTCCGAGCCCGGTTCCTGTTTACTCTGCTCGTTCATGGCTTCGTGAAGGTTTCGCTATGGATGCGGTGTTACTCTGCATCGGTGCCCCGAAGTTATTTGAGCCCGACGACGCCGGCGGATCTGCCGGCCGCCCGCCGCCGCCGTGCCGCGCTCGCCATTGCCGGGGCAATCGCGCTGCATGTGCTCGCCCTCCTGCTCGTCGCGCACGTGGTCGTCGCGCTCCTCCGGGAGCAGCGGGCCCGGGAGCAGACGCAGGTGGTGGCGCTCGCCACGGTCCGGCACATCGCGCCGAAAATCGTCCCCCTCCCGGCCGCTCCGCAGGAGCACCCTCGGAGGCAGAACGCCCGGCCGACTCAGCAGTCCCAACCGGTCGTCGTTCCTCCTCAAGGAGTCCAAGAGCCGCAACGGACTCCGCGCCGCTCCTCGAACGGCCGTAGACCGCCGCAATCCGCACTCACGAGCGCGCGACAGTTCGTCGAGCGGCAGCAGCGAGAGCTCGCTCGCGAGGCCGCGCGTATCAACGCGAACCGGGCTCCACTCTCGGTGGCAACGAGCGCTCCCGACCCGTCGACCTTTCGTCGCAGCATCGTCGATAGCGGCGGCGTTTCGCGCATCGACTACGCCGAGGCTTACCTTCTTCCCCTGGAACACTGGTTTAGCGGCGCTCTCAGTTGCTACTACGTTCGCTACGCCGCCTCGTTCTCACAGGGCGGCAACGAGAAAGGCGAGATTCCGTGGCCGGTCTGCTACCCGCGCGACCACGACGAACTCGCGCACGGGCCGTATCCGCATCGTTTGCCGGTGCCGTACCCGCAGCCGAGTTACCGCCTACCGCGGGGCACCTATCTGACGCCGTTCATGCAGCACATCTATAACGATCGCCCGCAATAATGCGGTAGGGGTCGCCGGCTCGTATCCCCTCCCACCGGCGAACCCTACCGCGCGCAAGCTCGCACTGCGCCGTCGTCAGACGAGTGCGAGCTTATTTTCTACCTCGGTGACGCCGGGGATCGACCACGCGGCCTGCACCGCTTCGCTCCGTTCGAACCAGCCGTGGACGTTGCCGCTGAGAACGACCTTCCCGCCGACGACACGGATATCGATCTTATCGGCATCGATCTGTGCCTGCCGGTGGAAGGCGCGCTTGATCGTCGCTTCGACGTTCTCCGGCGAAATGCGCGGGCGTAGCGAGATGTAGTTCGTCACCCCGCGAACGCCGCGGAGATTGCGCACCGTCTCGGCTGCGCGTTCGCGCTGATAGTACCAGTCGACGGTGCCCTCCAGGGTAACGTGCCCGTCTTCGACGATTGCGCGAATATCGGCGGGAAGCGTGACGTTCCAGGCGAGGGCATTCGTAACTTCGCGGGCGATGTCGGTGTCGTTCCGGACGTGCATCGCCGGAAGATCGACTTCGAGACGCTCGGCGACCGCCTTCACGCCTTTCACTCGCTTGGCAGCCTCTTCGGCCGCCCATTTTTCGGCAAAGCTGGAGACCGTACCGGTGAGGGTGACGACGCCGTCTTCGGCGGTAACGCCGATGCGTTGGGCGTCGAGTTGCGGGTCGAGATCGAGCTCGGCGAGCACGTCGTCCCGCAGGCTCTCGTTATTGACTTGTGACATGGTGAGATGCTCCTCCACGCTCGATTGTAGAGCGCACTCCGGCGTTTTTGAGGAAAAGCCGATGAAGGCCCACCCCGGAGGCTCAATGGAAGTTATGCGCGCGAACGCCGGCGAGCATCTTCGCACTCTCCAACGCTTCGATCTCCGCGGCAAGCACATCGATGCAGCCGCTCTCCTTCTGCAGCGTCCCGGCGATCACGAGCGTCGCATTCGTCGCGATGATGCGGCGCGTCCGCTCGTAGAGATCGGGGCGCACGATGACGTTGACCAAACCCGTCTCGTCCTCAAGTGTTAAAAAGACAAAACCCTTCGCGGTGCCGGGGCGCTGGCGCGTAATCACCAAGCCGCCGACGCGCACCCGTTGCCGGTGCTTTGCCCGAGCGAGCGCCGCGGCCGAGAGCACGCCGCGCGCATCGAGCCCGGCGCGCAAATGAGCGATACCTTGCGGCCCCGTCGTGACGCCCGTCGACCAGAGATCGAACGCCGTTTGCTCGCGCGGTTTCAACGGCGCGAACGTTACCGCCGGCTCCTGCGTCTCCATCAGCCGCCCGAGTTCGCCGCGCCGTTCGCGTTCGTCGAGCGCACGCAACGCCCACATTGCCTCGCGGCGGCTACGATACCACGGCGCGAATGCATCGGCGACCGCGAGGCTCTCGAGCCCCTCGCGGCTGAGATCGGTACGCCGCGCAAAATCGAGAATATCGACGAACGCGCCGGCTTTTAACGCCGCTTCGAGGCGCTCGCGCTGCACGCTGCCGAGATCGCGTACGAGATGAAAACCGAGCCGCACCGCGCCGCTTTCGTCGACGAAGCTCCACCATTCGCTCGCGTTGATCTCGATCGGTTTAACCACGACGTCATGTCGCTTTGCATCGTTGACGAGTACTTCGGTTGCATAGAAACCCATCGGCTGGACGTTGAGAATCGCCGCAGTGAACTCCGCGTGGTAGCGGCACTTGAGATAGGCGGAAGCATAAGCGAGCAAGGCAAAGCTCGCGGCATGCGATTCGGGAAATCCGTAATCGGCGAAACCTTCGAGCATTGCGAAAAGCTTCTCCGCCGCGGTGCGCTCGATACCGTTGCGCTCCATTCCCTCGATCAACTGCGTCCGTAACGCTTGCATCTTCTCGCGCGAACGTTTGTGCCCCATCGCTCTGCGCAAACGATCCGCTTCTCCCGCGGAGAAACCCGCCGCTTCTACTGCAAGGCGCATGCCTTGCTCTTGAAAGAGCGGCACGCCGAGCGTCCGTTCGAGCACCGGGCGAAGTTTCGGGTGCGGGTACTCCACCGCTTCCAAACCTGCACGCCTGCGTAAAAACGGGTGAATCATCTGCCCCTGAATAGGGCCGGGGCGGATGATCGCCACTTGCATGACGAGATCGTAAAAACAGCGCGGCTTCATGCGCGGCAGCATCGATTGTTGCGCGCGCGATTCGATCTGAAAGACTCCGATGCTGTCGGCGCGTTCGAGCATCGCATAGGTAGCGGCATCATCGGGTGGAATCGCCGCCAGCGAGAGCGGCGTTTCGTGCGGGCGCGAGCGCCGATGCAGCGCGAAAGCCTCGTCGAGCAACGAAAGCATTCCTAACCCCAAGAGATCGATTTTGATCAGGCCGAGGGCGGCAAGATCGTCTTTATCCCACTGAATGACGCTGCGATCGCGCATCGTCGCCCATTCCACCGGTGCAACGCGCACCAGCGGATCGCGCGCGAGCACCATGCCGCCGGAATGAATCCCCAAGTGTCGGGGAAAACCTTCGATACGCTCGCAGAGCCGAAAGAGCCGTTCTTCGGCAGCGGAGCGTTCGAGAGGCGCCGTCGTCTCGCGAACCGTTGCGCGCCCGTAGGAACGCCCGCCGTGGAGATCGATCGCAAGCGCATCGAGCCGCTCGGGCGCCACGCCCAACACTTTGCCGATATCCCGCAACGCCGAGCGCGAACGATAGCTTATCACCTCGGCCGCCATCGCGGCGTGCGCGCGCCCGTAGCGTTCGTAGACGTATTGAATGATCCGCTCGCGGTCGCGATGGGCGAAATCTATATCGATATCGGGAATCTCGTTACGCTCTTCGGAGAGAAAGCGCTCGAAGAGCAGATTCATTCCGACCGGATCGACTGCGGTGATTCCCAACGCATAACAGACCGCGGAGTTTGCCGCCGATCCGCGCCCCTGGCAAAGTACGCCCATCGCGTTTGCCGCACGGACGATATCCCACACGATTAAAAAATAGCCGGCGAGATCGAGCTTGGCGATAATTCCCAATTCGTATTCGAGCTGCCGCTCCACCGCAACCGAGAGCGGGTTACCGTAGCGGCGCGTCGCCCCCTCCATCGTCAGCACGCGCAGATAGCTCTGTCGCGTGAATCCCGTCGGAACTGCGAAAAGCGGGAACTGTTCGCTCAACGTCTCGAGCCGAAAGCTCGCCCGTGCGGCGATCTCCAACGTGCGTTCGATCGCGCCGGGATATTCGGCAAAGAGCCGCGCCATCGTTCGCGGACTTTTGAGGTGTGCCTCGGTATTGGGATCGAGAATGTTGCGCGCGACGCCTTCTTTCAGCGTCACCCCATGTTTGATGCAACGCAGTATCGCGGCGCTTTCGGCATCTTCACGGCGGGCATAGGCGACATCGTTGGTCGCAACATAAGGAACGGAGAGTTTACGAGCCGTTGCCACGAGCGACTCGTTCCGCGGCGCATCGCTTTCGCACAAGCGACGAACGATTTCGATATAAAAAGCGTCGGGGAAAAAACTTCGCAGCGCTTCAAATGGAGACCGAAGATCGCCGCCGAGCGCGATCAGGCCGCGGTTATCGCCTTCGAGATCGGCAATCACGAGTTCCGGGGCTCCTTTACTGCCGCGTAATTGTGCCCCGGAGATCAATTCGCAGAGACGATGGTAGCCGCGGGCCTCCGCGACGAGCAAGACGAGGGGAATACCACCCGGAAGATGCAGGCGCGCTCCGACGATACCGGGCAAGGCACGTTCGCGAGCGTGGCGCGCGAATCGCACCGCACCGTACAAGCCGTCGGCGTCGGCGATCGCCAGCGCCTCGATTCCGAGTTCGGCCGCGCGTTCGACGAGCTCTTCGGGGTGCGAGCCGGCATCGAGAAAACTAAAGTTCGAGCGCGCGTGCAGCTCTGCATAGCGCGCGCTCATTCATAGACGCCGCAAAGATACCAACGCGTTTGGCGGTGCAAGATGCGATACCAACGCCCATCGGCGAGCGCGATATCGTATTCATCGCGAGGCGGCAGTTCGCGTGCGACATCTTGCGTGCACCAATGGCCCACGCCTTCGCAAAGTACGCTCGGCGGGTTCCCGATTGCAACCGGAATTCCGTCGCGTAGCCCCACTGCTACTTCGCGCTCGGCGATGAGATGCAGCGCCGGGAGCGGCAGAGCGGGGAGTGCCGAGATGCATGAATCTTCGACGGCGACGAAATCCGGCGTAAAACGCTCGAAGGAGAAGCGCTCTTCGAACATATGCGCCGGATGCAGACGCGCGCGTCGGACCGGTTCTCCGAGCAGCCCTTCGAGGCGAGCGAGGGCAACGGCGAGATCTTGTCGTTGAACGCGTTCGCGAGCGAAGAGCATCTGGCTGCTACCGGCCTCTTCTAAGCGAAGCGCGCGAACGCGCATTCCCACGACGGCTGCCTCGAAACGCTCCCGCTCCAAACGCGCCCGAAGTACGTCGAAGATCGCCCGTTCCTCTGCCGTCGGGAGCGCAAAAAACAGCTCGATGCTCCGTTCGCTCGCATCGTCACAGAAAAACTCAACGCGAATCCCACCGGCACTACGACCGCGAAGCGCGCAACTTTCAGAGATCTCTCCGAGCAAAAACCGCAATGCGAAGAGCAGCTGCTCCTGCGTCTGTGCCTCGCCTTCACCTAATGCACTCGCCTCGATCGGCAGTGTAAACGCGCGTGGCGCGAGCGGTCGCCGCTCCATACCGCAGGCGCGCAGATGCCAGCATGCGGCCCGCGCACCGAAGCGACGGAGCAAGGGGCCATGCGGGAGCGCCGCGAGCTCTCCGATCCGTTCGATTCCCAACAGTACGAAGCGTTCGATCGTTCGCGGATCGATATCGAGCGCGCTCAACGGAAAAGGCGAGAGGAATGCAGCTTCTTCACCGGCGGGAACGACGCAACCGTCGGCATATCGTGCCGCTACTTCGGCGCAAAACGCATCTTCGGAGCAGCCGCAGCGCACCGCGACACCAAACGGAGCGAGCGCCCTCCGCACTTGCGCGCACCACTGCACGGGCTCTCCGACGATACCGTGCATATCGAGATAGGCAGAGCCGACCGCGGCATCTTCAACCGTCGGGCTCACCGCATCGAGAGCATCGAGCATCGCTTCCCAACGCTGTTGTAGGTTCTCGCCTTCGACGATCGCACAGAGCAGCATCGCATACCGCCTACGCGTGTGCCCGCAGCGTTCGTTGCGGCGCCCGTACCGCGTGCAGGCTCCGTTCGCGCAACGGCGCCGCTTCGCGCAAGAGCATCGCTTGCAACGAAATCGGCGTGCGCGAGGGAAGCGCTCGCGCGAGAGGCTCGACGGAGAATGCGAAGCCGAGCAGCGCGCCGCCGACGCTACCGCGCCCGCAGAGGACAAGCCGCTCGCCGCGACAGCGCAAACGCAATACGGGTAGCCCCGCAGGGGCCTGTAATGGGCCGTCGAGCAAAGCGAGGAGCGTGCTGCCGGTTTCGCGTGCGAGCCGCGCGAAACGCCCCCAGATCGCGGCGCTCCAGGCACGCGCTCGTACGAAAACAACGCGGCAAACGCGCGAACGCAGCAGCGTGTCGAGCGCGCGGGCGAGCAGCCCTCCCTCGCGTACCGGCACGATCAACAAGCGCTCCAACAGCACGCCGGCTTCGGCGAGCGCCGGCGGATAGCAACCACCATCGTCGAGGAGAGCGACGAAGGCGCTCCGGCTCGCAGCCGCAAGCGCCCGAAAGGCGATCGCCCCCCGCCCCGAACTCAGAGCGCCTTCGAGGGTGACGAGCCCGGCGGGGAGCCCACCGCCGATTGCGGTATCGAGCGCGGGGAGCTCGCAGGGCAATCGCCGCTCCTGCGACGGGGCGGGCCGATGCGCGGCGGCGAGACGCTCCTTCAGGGAGAGAAACGCCGCCTCTCGGTTCCTCTGGGGGGCCGGCACGGGCAACATGGGAGGCTATCGTAATCGAACATATGTTCGATGTCAACGCCGGATTTCAGCCTCGCTCGTCGAAGCGGCCGGAGGTGCCCAGCTCGATTTTTCCCGCTCTCTCGCGACAGGAACGCGCGTTCTGCGCCACCGTCGCGGTGCTCGCTGCCGCACTCGCCGACCCGTGCCTCGAATTCGCCTCCAATGCGGGCTGGTTTGGAAGCGGCCGCTTTACCGACCGCAGCATGGCCGACGTTGCCCCGACCCTGCTCTTCGGCGCCCTCTTCCTCGTTGCCCAACTGCTGGGAATCTTCCGTCGGGCCTATATTCGCCTACGCCTTGACGAGCCGCTACGCCGGCCGCTCGCACGACTGCTGCCGATCGTCTTTACCCTGCAACTCGTGTTGCTCTTCCTGATCGAGAGCATCGAGCAACGCGTCGTATACGGGCATTTTCTCGGCGGAGAGCTCTGGCTGGGTGCGCCGATTCTCATCGCTCTCGTCGTTCACGCGCTCTTCACGGCCTGCATGGCTTTCCTCATCGCGCTCACACTCCGTGAATTCGCGCGTCGCGCACCGGCGCTCGCAGCGGCAGTACGCCTGCGCCGTGTAAGAAACGCCCCACTCGCGATCGCCCTCCGACGCGCCTTCGCCGTTGCCTCGGCGAGATTCTCCGAGCACACTCTCGGTTCTATTGGAAAGCGTGCTCCTCCGATTCGGGTGATTTCGTAACCTTCCCCAATCGCACGACACCCTTCGGAGTATTCTCTCGCCAATGAAACGACAACGCGTGCGCCCGAATATGGCGCGCATTCTGATCGCCTGCGCCCTTCTCGCGTTCATCCTCGGATTTGCGATCTTCTTCTCGCAGGGCGCACGGCGCTTTGCCGGCGGGGTTGCCGCACGCCTGACGCTGGGCACGCAACCGATCGATATTCTCG
Source organism: Vulcanimicrobiota bacterium (assembly GCA_027306845.1). GTDB lineage: Bacteria > Vulcanimicrobiota > Vulcanimicrobiia > Vulcanimicrobiales > Vulcanimicrobiaceae > JABEUX01. The sequence continues at coordinate 13,447 of DAHUYY010000020.1, forward strand.
TCATCGCCAACAACGCACGCGGCGTCGCCGCGAACGATCCGCTCGGCCTCGGCACCGCGGCAGGGCAAGCCGACGTTATTCTTCTCGCGCGGATCGACCCGGCTGCACACCGCATCTACGCCATTACGATTCCTCGCGATACCCTCTTCGCGCAGCCCGGCTGGAACGACCCGGTACCGAAGATCAAAACGCTCTTTTTTATGGGCGATCAAGAGACTCCACCGAGTGGCCCGCAAGAGCTCGCGAAAGCCGTCGCGCAACTCACCGGCCTACCCGTCGACGGGTATATTGCAGCAAATTTCTCCGGCTTCGAACGCGCGGTCGATCTCGTCGGCGGCATCACGGTCGACGTCAAACAACGCATCTACGATCCGCGCCATAGCGGAGCGAATTTTCGGCCCGGACTGCAGCACATGAATGGGAAAGAGGCACTGGCGTTCGTGCGCGTTCGGCAAAATATCGCCGGGAACGCCTATCGTATCAACGATTTCCAGCGCATGCAGGCGGAGGTGCAAGTGCTGGGGATTCTCCGCAATACCCTGCTCGACCCGACACACGCCGCAACCCTGATTCCTCGGTTCGTGAAAGCGATGCACGGCGATATTGCAACCGATCTTCCACAAGCACGCCTCATCCAAATCGGCATCGCGATGGCCGGCGCACCGGTCTACCAAGTTCCACTCGGTTCGATCGAAGATTCGATGACGCTCACCTCGGCAAGCGTACCAGGAATTAACGCCGAGGGTTATCTCGACGGCGCCGATTACGACGTGCTCGACCCGGCGGAGATCGAGCGGCGCCTCGCAGCGTTCGGTGCGACGAGCCCGAGCCTCGGTATCGATTTTCCGCCGCATGCAAGCGTCCACGTCACGCTCTACGGCAGCGCGCACATGGCGTTGCACTTCGAGCATCTCGGCTTCCAGGTGACGCGCGCGGGCGCCGCGACCGGAGCGCAGCGCGTCCTCTACCCGGCAGGCGAACCGGCGGCGGGATGGGAGGCGGCGCGTGCGCTCGGCGGCGGCGATGTCACCGTCGAGCCCGGCGCGGGCAGCACGGTGGTCGTCGAGGAATAACGCTCGCTTACGGGGCCTTCTGCGGAGGGCCTCCGGTGCAGATATGCGCGGCGGCGATGATCTCCGGCGCGACGGCGTTCTGGCGCTTATTCATCTCCTGCCGCGTCCAATGCATCGCGTTGGCGACCGCTCGGATCGGATTGTAGCCTAAACTCAGCCCGGGGACGTTGCGCATATCGACCAGCGTCGGGTCGAGTTGGCGCGGAGCGAGGCCGGCATAGTTGTTGTTATAGAACTCCGGGTTCGGCGTCGCGGTCGCAATCGGATTGGTCTTGAGCTCTTGGGTACCGTTGATCGCACCGATATATTCAAACCCGGCATGCTGCATGGTCGCCATCTGTTTGGTCGCGACGAACCCGTTGATGAGGTCGAGCGCGAACTTCTGCGTGTTGAGCGCACTCAGAAGCCCGGCTTTGAGCTTCGCTAATTCCTTCGAATCGTAACCGTTGCCACTGCGAAAAATCGCCTCGTTGGCCAAGAGTTTATCGATCGCTTCGGTATTTTTTACCAGCGGCCCGACGAGATACTCCATTTTTACCTGCGCGAGTTGGCGCGCCGTCGCACTGGTTTTGCCGCTGATATTGTAACGCACGTAATCGTTGAAGAGCGGCTGGCTCTTGGCGATAATCGCGTTGTTCTGCAACATCAAACCGACCGCGGGAGCGACCGCCTGGTGCAACCCGCTGCAGAGCGGGCGCGCGATCACGTGAATGATGACCGGCAGGTGTAGCTTCGAATCGACCGGGTGTCCGCCGGTTCCGCCGCTTGCCGAATCGGAGTTATGCTCCGCCGTCCCCTGCTGCACGAGATTTCCCGCCGGTTTGGTTTGCTGCGCGCGCAGCGCACCCGGCACGATCAGCGCTCCAATTGCGAGGGCGGCCCGAGAGCCGAATAGTCGATGGCGCGATTTCATGGGGATCGATCCTCCTTAGTACCGGAACGACCCGGCCGAAGGAATCGTTTCGGCGCTTGCTACTCGGCCGCCTCGTCGACGGTTTCGAGCGCCTGTTTTTCCTCGGAGGTAATTACCTTACTGAGGTCGAGCAGAATGATGAGCCGCGGATCGACCTTCCCGACGCCCTGAATAGACTCCGTGCAGATACCGGCGACCATCTCCGGCGCATCTTCGACGTTTTCAACCGGGATATTGAGCACCTCGGAG
>DAHUYY010000210.1 GCA_027306845.1 Vulcanimicrobiota bacterium
GCGCTCTTTGTATTCGGCGGTGAACCGGCGTCGCGTCGGGCGAGCCGGGTCGTTGGATTTCGGCATGGATGAGACTTCGAGCATGGGGTCCTCATTCTCGCCCTCACTCAGTAAATTACGCCAGGCGACGTGTCTCATCCAAGGTTGACACAGAGGGATGTCAAGGCTGCTTAGCGGCGAGCGCAGCTCGCGCAGCCTTGACGATCGGCGAGCACCGAGGTATTCCCGCCAAGCCGGGCAGAGCCGGCCGGGCAAACTACGCACACTCGGCGATTTCATCTGTTGAAGTCGGACAGCGTTCGCTTCGGACGAGATGCACGAGATCCGCGTCCACTTCGATCGCGCCTTTGCCCTCTTAGCTGTGGCCTCCGCGTGCCGCTCGCCTTACCAACTCCCCACCGTAGACGAGAGCTAAAGCGGTACAGAAGCCGCAGCCAAATGCGTTCCCAAGCCGCTCGATAGGTGAGTCAATGCCTTGGGACGCCGCGAGTACCGCAAATACGATAGCGCAGGACACAACGCCAACGAACCCCATCCTCACGTACCTGTTACGCATGTTCTTCACTGTAACATTCGAAGCTCCCATCGCATTCATTATACCACAGGCAGTAGATCCGTTAAGTTAAGCTGCAAGTGTAAAGAAAAGAGGCCGCGTGTGAGCACGGCCCCATATCTACTGAAATCCCCCTTGATTTACAGGGTCGTTGGCAGTACGATGCTGCTACTTAACTTAATAGAAATATTGCCCATTAGAACGGAATTTCGTCGTCGAGATCCTCGTGCGCGAAGTTGTTCGCGGGTGCGGCGCCGGCCGCCGGGCGCGAATATCCGCCGCCGTCGTGTGCATCATCGCCGCCCATGCCTTGCGGGCGCGAGCCGAGCATCTGCATGTTATCGATCACGACCTCGACGGCTTTGCGTTTCACGCCGTCTTTATCGTCGTACGATCGCACGACGAGTCGCCCCTCAACCAGGCAGTTGCTGCCCTTCTTAAGGTAGGTGTTGCAGGTCTCGCCCAAGCGATCCCAGGCGACGATATCGACGAACGTGACTTCCTCTTTATTGCGCGGGTTATTCACCGCCAACGAAAATTTGGTCACGCTCTTGCCGCCCTGCAGCGCGCGCTGCTCGGGGTCGCGGGTCAGGTTCCCGACGAGAATAACGCGATTGTACGAACCGGCCATGATGCATCTCCCCTCGCTCGGAGCGTCATGCGCCCCGAGTCAACGTGTACGAGCGATTCTCTCGCGCTCCTGTGCCAGCTGCCTGGCACGGTGAAAACGCTTAGTTGCGGTCGCTCGGGGATTCGGTGGTTTGGGGGGCGGCGGCGCGGGCAGCCATCGCGGCCATCGCCGCGAGCATGCGCTTATCGAGACGAACCACCAGCGCGCGCATCACATCCTCATGAAGGCCGAGTTGGCGCTCGAGTTCGTGCGAGGCAGCCGCGCTCGAGCGGAACTGCATCGTCACGTACGAGCCCTCGCGGAGATCGTCGATCTCGTAGGCGAGGCGCTTCTTCCCGAGCTTTTCGGTTGCGACGATCTCGCCGCCCTGTCCCTTGACGATCTCGGCGATCGCTTCCGCGCGCGCGTCGACGTCGGCCTCTTCGAGGGTGGGACGTAAGATGTAAGTCACTTCGTAGTCGTTCATTTTTTCCTTCTTCGGACACCTCGGCAGGCGAGCGCCCGTCGTATGGTGGCCCCCCGCAACGAGGCGGCGAGCAGTGGAACGGCGCCTGATGGCACCGCCGGACAACCCCAAGAGTCTATCACGCGAAAGCCTCCCAGCGTCAAGGGCTCGGCGAGATTTCCCTCAGGGCCCATCCAGGGAGAGAGGCGAAACTGATGGACTGTGGGTTTAGCTCGTTTCGCCGTCAACCGCCGCGTCGCCGTCTCGATGATCGCCTTAGCGTTCGTCGTCTTGGGGGTCTTCGCCATCCCGCGGCTCCCCGTCGCGCTTCTGCCGAGCTTCTCGCCCCCGGTGATCACCGTCACCGTCAACTACCCCAACGTCGGCCCCTACCAAATCGAATCGCTCGTCACCCGCCCCATCGAAAACGCGGTCAGCCGCGTCAACGGCATCGAGATGATTAACTCGACGAGCGAACAGGGGCAGAGCCAGGTCCGCGCCACCTTCCATTACGGCACCAACCTCGACACCGCCGCCGTCGACGTGCAGCAACAGATCGATCGCATCCGCAACCAGCTGCCGAACGATCCGACGCTGCAGCAACCGCAGATCTTTAAATTCGACGCCAATTCGCTGCCGGTTATCCGCGGCTACGTCACCGATCCGAATTACTCGTTGCGCGATCTCGGCTCGCTCTTCACCAACCAGATCGCCGATGAATTCTCCGCCGTCAACGGCGTCGCGCAGGTCAGCATCGGGGTCGATCAACAGCGGGCGGTGATGGTCGAGCCCGACGCAAGTCTGCTCGCCGCCAACGGCCTCTCGCTCGACCAACTCGTAAGCCGCATCGGCCAGGAGAACGTCAATCTCCCCGCCGGCATCATTCGCGTCGGCACGAACGAATATCAGGTTCGCACCAACGCGCTCTTCAAAGATGCCGCGCAGATCGGCGACATCGTCGTCGCGACCAAAAACGGCGTGCCGATCTACCTGCGCGATGTTGCCAGCGTCAAAGACGCGATCGAAGAGCAGCGTAGTTTCGAACGGCTCGACGGTAAGCCCGCGCTCGGCATCACCATCAACGCGCAGCCCGACGCCAATATCGTCGCGACCGCCGCCGGCATCTACGGAAAGATCGCGCAACTCGAAAAACGCTATCCCGGCATGCACATCGGCATCGTCTTCGGCCAGCGTACCTTCATCTTACAAGCGGTCAACGCACTCGAACACACCGCCATCTACGGCGCGATCCTCGCGGTGCTCGTCATCTTCCTCTTCCTGCATTCCTGGCGCTCGACGCTCGTGGTCGCGATCTCGCTGCCGATCAGCGTGCTCGGCACGCTCTTCGGTGCGTATGTCTTCGGCTATTCGCTCAACGTCATGACGCTCGGCGGGCTCGCGCTCGCGGTCGGCCTCATCGTCGACGACGCTATCGTGGTGATCGAAAACATCGCGCGCCATCGCGCGATGGGCAAAGACGCGAAGAGCGCCTCGATCGATGCGACCGGCGAGATTCTTACGGCGGTCATCGCGTCGTCGATCACCGTCATCACCGTGTTCGTTCCGCTCGTACTGATTCCGGGCTTGCAGGGGCTCATCTTCACGCCCTTTGCAGTGATGGTAATGCTCGCGGTCGCGCTCTCGCTGCTGGTGGCGGTGACGACGGTGCCGATGCTCAGTTCGCTCGCCGGCAACGAGATCGCCGCCGGCAACGGAAAACTTTCGCCCGATCCGTTCAAGCGATTTGCGGCGCGTTTCGAAGTGCAATACGCGCGGTTCGAACGAACCTATCGTTCGCTCCTGGCG
>DAHUYY010000211.1 GCA_027306845.1 Vulcanimicrobiota bacterium
CGGTTCGGTTGGGCGTCGCCGTGAAGATCGTGCCGAGGAAGTACCGCGTGAACGAAGTGGTAAAGGCGATCGAGCGCCTTACCGGTGACGCGAGCATTCGCGGCCGCTGCGCCGAAGTCGCCGAGAAGTGCAGCGGTGATTCCATCGCAACCGCCTGCAGGCACATCGTCGATGCTCTCGCGCCGAGCTCCGGATAGTTTTTAGCTTTTGCTACGCATCTGGAAGCCCGACCCCAACGGCGTAATGACAAAATCTGAAATACTGTCAGACGAATCAGCCGTTCGTACGGCGCGATCTCGGCCGGCGTGCCGCGCAAATTCACCGCGTTCAACTGGGCCTCTCTTTGCGGCGGGTCAAGGGCGCCTCTTCTGCATGTAGTCGGCCGCAAAGGAGGAGCCCTGCGGCTCGTTTGCTTCAGCCCGTGCCGTGAAGCCCTTCGCGTCCATGCGGCGCATCGAGCGCCAACAGCGGCCCAATCGGAACGATGCGTGTCGGGTTGATATCGTCGTGCGTCATATAATAGTGGCGTTTGATATGGTCGAAATTCACCGTCTCGGCGATTCCCGGAATTTGGTAGAGATCGCGGAGATAGCCCGAGAGATTTCGATAGTCGGAGATCCGGCGCAGGTTGCACTTAAAGTGTCCGACGTAGACCGCATCGAAGCGAACGAGCGTAACGAAGAGGCGCCAGTCGGTTTCAACCGGGCGCTCACCAAAAAGGTAACGGCGCGTTTCGAGGCGATCGTCGACCCGATCGAGCATGGCAAAGAGCGCGCGCGCAGCTTCTTCGTACGCCGCCTGGGACGTGGCGAAGCCGGCCTTGTAAACGCCGTCGTTGACCGCGGTGAAAATCGCTTCGTTTAATGCATCGATCTCGCTTCGCAATGCAATGGGGTAGAGATCGAGCGTTCCATCGCCGAGCGCATCGAACTCCGTTTCAAACATACGCATGATATCGTCGTCGGAATTACTGACGATGCGTTGGTTCTGCGTATCCCAGAGCACCGGAACGGTCACCCGCCCGCGATAGCTCGGGTCGGTCATTCGATAGAGCTCGCTGAGGAATCGTTCGCCGAAGCGCCAGCCGCGGTCGTCGCGAATCGGGTCAACGACCGTCATGGGAATCGCTTGCTCGAGCTTTTTCAACGCTCGCGTGACGATCGTGCGATGTGCCCACGGGCACGCGAGCGAGACGTAGAGATGGTAGCGCCCGGGAACAACCGGGTAGCGAGAACTGCCGTCCGCGCGTACCCAATCGCGGAAGGCGTCTTGCTGGCGCACGAAATGGCCGTCCTCGCTCTGTTCGTCGGGGAATTGAGCCTGTGCGCGGATCTGTTCCATGTCATCCTCAATCGTTCCGGGGTTCTAGAAAGTTGCCCGAAGGTTGGATATTCACAAATCCTTCCCAAAATCGATTCCCCGCCGAGATATGGTAAAGCAACCAAGGAGGGGAAAGATGCGCTACCTGCTCCCATTCGTTCTCGGAATCGCGCTCCTCGGCGTGGGCCCTTCCGTGCCGCCGGTTCCGGCCGATCTTTCAAGCATCGTCGCGGCGGCAAAGCCGGCGGTGGTGTTCATCGTTGCGCTCGGCCCCTCGGGAACGCAATCCGGTTCCGGGTTCGCCGTCGCATCGACCGCTACGGATACGACCATCGTGACGGCGAATCACGTCGTCGAAGGGGAATCGCAGGTCGATGTCATTTTCGACAGCAACGAGCGCGAACGATATACCGCGCGCATCGTCAAGCGCGACCACGCGCGCGACGTCGCGATTCTGAGCGTTCCCGTCGGTAACCGGCCGACGTTGAAGCTCGCTCCACCGGCGAGCATTCGCGAAGGCATGAGCATCGCGCTCATCGGCTACCCGATGGCGACGATCGCGTTCAAGAAAATCGCGGGCGACGCGCTCCGGCCGTCGATTCACGGTGGGATGGTCAGCGCGATTCGCTTGAATGGGGAGCTCATTCAGTTCGACGCCGCAACCTACCACGGGGATAGCGGGGCGCCGATTCTCGACGCGCATACCGGTGACGTTATCGCAATCGTTCACGGTGCCGAACTCGACCCCAGCTATGTGGCGCGGGGGCTCGAACAAGCGCTTCCCGGAAGCGCGTTCGGCCCGAGTTCGGCGACGGTCGCGCTGGTTCTCAACGGCACGACGAATACGACCGCGACAACGACGGCGGGAGCGCCCGTGAGAAGTTCGAGCGCCTACCGCCTCGGGTATTATTTGGAAACGTACGCAACCGCGACGGGACTAGCGAAAACGATCAACGACGAATTTCTCGCGAAGGTAGTGTCGCGCGTTTATTCGTTTTTTACCGATCGCAACGAAGTCTATCTCATCCCGATGAAGTTAACGAAACGCGATTTTGAGTCCATCGGGTCGCTCTCGGGAACGTGCGAAGATAACAATGTCGACGGGGTTGTCGTGCCGAGCTATATGTGGAGTTTTAACTCGCAAGTCGCTACCGTCAACCTCACGCTTCTTATCGCCGATTGCCACGGTACGACCTATTTTAACAGCGAAAAGATAAAAACCGAGAATCCTGCCTTCGCCCACCGTACGTCGACCGAAGAGATCGTGGATATGGGCAACGATCTCATGGATCAATTACTAACCGAATTTTCGACCTATCGCGCGCAGCATCTGGGTGCGTGGAATAGCCTCACGAGCGCCGGCATCGCATTCGACCCGAGTGCTCCCGGTCGCTATGCGATGCTTATTTATCTCAAAGTGCCCGATGGGATGCGCATTCGCGATGTCGCCCCCAACGGTCCCGCCGACCGAGCCGGCATTCGACAGGGCGATATTATCACGAGCATCAACGGGAAAAGTGCATCGACGATGACCCCCGAAGCGATCGCCGAGGAGCTCAACAACCCAACCGCGACGTTGTCGATTTTGCGCCCCGGCGGCCCGATCACCATCGTGTTGCACACGCTCACCTACCCAGAGCTGCTGCAGTCGCTCGCGCACTAACCGAGGCGCTAGCTACGGCGGATAATAACCCGCCAAATTTCGGGGCCGCTCTCGGCGTACTCGAAAGTAAAGGCTCCCGGATGGTCGTGCTCGAGTTCGAAACGCAAGGGGCGAGGATCGTGGTCGTTGAGGAGCGTTAATGTTTCTCCGGGCGCTAATTCCTCGAGGCGCGCATGGATCGTCGGGTGTTTACGAGCGGGCGGGATCGTCCGTACGTCGAGTTCGGCCGTTTCGTTCATAGATCGTGGCTCCTCTGTCGCATGGAAACATGCGACGACGTTTGTAATGCCTATCTACTCTACGACAGAAAAATACGGAACGTCATGAACCTGGGTCAACGAACGCCGACGTAAGCAAACGAGAAAGTGGAGGAGTTCGTTCTTTGCGCTCTCGCCGACTCCGCGCATCGGCGCCTATATTTGTTCGAGCTTG
>DAHUYY010000212.1 GCA_027306845.1 Vulcanimicrobiota bacterium
GTGCTCTACCGTATGCTCGGATTGGTCGCGCTCCCGTTGATCGCGGCGCAGGGAGCGACCTACGCGCAGACCTACGCGACCGCGTGGTGCGGGCAGAACTTCATCGCGATGCTGCGGCTGCAACTCGTCGATCGGATATTGCGCTTGCCGCTCCAGGTCTTCGACCGCTGGCGCCCCGGCGAGTTGATCTCGCGTTTCAATTCCGACTTGCAGATCGTCAGCGATGCGGTGACGATCTCGCTTCCGCAACTCGTCGTCTCTATCGTCACTTTCGTTTCGTCCTTCGCCGTGATGCTCTGGCTCGATTGGTTGTTGACGGTCGTCCTCGTTCTGGTCGCGCCGGTGATCTCGCTCGCCGTCTCGCGCTTTTCACGGCTGATCACCCGCAGCACTGCGACGACGCAGATGCGCATCGCCGAGGTCATCGCCGCGTTAAGCGAGGTATTGCAAGGGCAGCGCATCGTCAAAGCCTTCGGGCGCGAATCCTATGAAGTCGATCGTTTCCGCGAACGAACCGAAGAGTACGTCACGGCTTCGCTCAAGATGACGCAATTCGTGCAGACGCAACCGATGGTCGTGAGCACGATCATGATTCTTGCAGTTACCGTGGTGATCTGGCTCTCGGCGCGAGAGGTCTTGGTCGGGCGTCTCAACGTCGGTGAGGTTTTCAATTATTACCTCCTGCTCGTAAATCTCGTGAACCCGCTCAATCGCGTCGCGGCGTTCGTCGGCGATATCAATCGGGCGATCGTTGCAACCGGCCGCATCTACGAGATCGTCGATCTCCCCACCGAGCCGGTTACACCACTGCAAAGCGCTCCCGAGCCGACGATCGCCGGCCGCATTACCTTCGAGAACGTGCGTTTCTCCTATGGCGAGGGGGAGAGCCCCGCGCTCGACGGCGTGAGCGTCGACATCGCGCCCGGCGAGATCGTCGCGCTCGTCGGCCCCTCGGGTTCCGGAAAGACGACCTTTATCAATCTCGTGCCGCGCTTCTACCAGCCGCAGTCCGGGCGCATCCTCATCGACGGAAACCCGCTCGAAACGATTCCGCTCGCCCTCCTGCGCGCGGCGATTGCGATCGTTCCTCAGGATCCGCAGCTCTTCCGACGCAGCGTGCTCGAGAATATTCGGTACGGCCGCCTGGAGGCCGATGAAGCCGCGGTCATCGACGCGGCGCGGGAAGCGAACGCCGACGAGTTCATCGCCGAGTTACCCGAGGGCTACGCCACCGAAGTCGGCGAGCGTGGGGTGCGGCTCTCCGGCGGGCAACGGCAGCGCATCGCCATCGCTCGCGCAATCCTCCGCAATCCACGGATCCTCATCCTCGACGAAGCGACCAGCGCCCTCGATACGCACTCCGAGACGCTGATCGAGTCGGCGCTCGACCGCTTGCTACCCGGGCGAAGCACGTTGATCGTCGCGCACCGTCTCTCGACGATCCGCCGCGCCGACCGCATTCTCTACTTCGAGCACGGTCGCATCGCCGAATCGGGGACGCACTCCGAGCTGATGGCGCGCCGGGGAGCCTATGCCGCGCTCTACGAGGCCCAGTTTTCCGCTCGCGGCGCTTGAGGCTGCGCGGCGGACTCAAGTTCCACGCCACGAACGCCGATAGGAGAAGACGATGGCAGAGATTCCAGGACTCTCGTTCGGATCGACGGTCAACGTCCTCAAGGAGGGTTTGTCCGGAGCCGGGCTCGAGCAGACGCAGATTGCGAATAATATCGCCAACGTCAACACGCCGAACTATCGGCGCACGACGACCGATTTTAAGGAGTTGCTCGCCGAGTCGCTGGGCACGCCGCCTTCAACGACGCAGTTGCCGATGGAGACGAATAGCGCTCGGCAGTTCGCTATCGGGGATGGAGCGCCGCCCAAGCCGTTCGATCCGGTTCCGATCGTCGATACCGGGACGCAGATGCGCGTCGATCGCAGCAACGTCGATATCGACCAAGAGATGGCGCACCTCTCGATGAACTCCGGCTACGCGCAAGACATGTCGAAGTTGCTGTTGCAGCAGTATAACCGCTACTCCGAAGCGATCAAGGAACAACCGTAAGATGGGCTTTTATACCTCGATCGATATCAGCGCCTCGGGCATGTCCGCGGAGCGCTTGGCGATGGACGTCATCGCCAATAACATCGCCAACGCCAATACGACGCTGACGCCGCAGGGTGGCGCGTTCAAACGACAGTTGGTGGTCTTCGCACAAAAAAGCGATGCGACGACGAAATCGAGCAGCGACCCGTTCAACCCGTTTCACACCTCGAACCCCGGCCAAGCCGGTGTCGAGGTGCTCGGCATCACGCAGGATCAATCGCCGGATCGGCTCGTCTTCGACCCGGGCAATCCCCAGGCCGACGCTCGCGGCTACGTTCACTATCCTAACGTTCAGGTCGTCAAAGAGATGGTCGATATGATGGCTGCCTCGCGCGCCTACCAAGCGAACGTCGCAGCGATTAAAGAGACGCGTTTGATGAACAGTGCCGAAATCGGCCTCCTCAGCTAGCGGATCGTAAGGAGCTTCTTCAATGGATATCAAGAGCTACGCCGATGCCGTGCGTCAGGTACTTCCCGGAACCTTCGTTCCCGATGTGAAGCCGGGTGGCGGTGGAGGCGCGCCGAGCGCGAGCCCCGAGGTCGCGCCGGTCGCCGGCGGGTCGTTTAAGGATGCCGTAAAGTCGTTTCTCGGCGGCGTCAACGAAAAGATGGCGACCTCCGATAAGCTCACGACCGAGCTCGCCGCCGGGCAGACCCATAACAGCGAGAAAGTCATCACCTCGGTCGAAGAGGCGAACCTCGCCTTTCAGTTCACGCTCGCGGTCCGCAACAAGCTCTTGAGTGCGTACCAAGAGATCCAACAGATGCAGGTCTAGCAGAGGCGACGAAGTTCGGCGCCATTTTGGAGTCCTTAAATAGGCTGGGGCTTAAAGCCATGGCCGCGGGTGAAGGGTCAGGATTCTTCGCGAGCGACGCGCACGTCACTCAGTCATATTGACGGAGATCGAGTGCGCGTCGCCGGAACGACGCTAGCGGTCGCGGATCGAACCGTTCGGTTGAACGATTTTCGCATTGTGAAGAAAGCATGAAACCAAGATAAGGCTACGCGCGCCGAGCAGCGCTGTTACCTGAAAAGCGTCCTTAGGGCTCACGAGAGCTGGATTATAGTAAGGTGCCTTACCGGAAAAAAATCGCTTGCTATTAGGTAAATAGGTGTACGAAGTCGGGTTTTCCCTCCCGTTAAATAATAGGTAGTAGTCGCCAAGTCCGTTTAGGTACAACCAGGCTCGTGCGCTTCCGCCTTTTTCCGGGATGAATGCCCAGATATTTACGATACTTGTGGATATTCGATTGTCGAGGG
>DAHUYY010000213.1 GCA_027306845.1 Vulcanimicrobiota bacterium
GGCTGCCTCGCGCTATCGGTCGGGAACGCTCCAACGCGACGGCCGCCCGCTCGACGACGAGCGCGCCGACGACCTCCTCGGCGAGGGCGTGAGCATAGGGACGCTCGCCCCCGGAGAGCGCTGCACGATCTCCTATCGCATCGAAGTCGGCGCCGGCGTGACGCCGCTCCTCCTCCTTCCGCACGCGCGCTCGCGGACCGCTGCGGTGATCGGCGCACGGCCACTGAGGCTTGCCCGCGGCAGCAGCGGGACGGCAGTCACCGCGGCAGTTCAGAGCGAGCTCGCCGACACGAACGCGGGGCCCGCCGAACGGGTCGACGAGCTACCGATCTACGAACTCGACGAGGAAGAGCAACTCGAATACGAAGCGACCGCAGCCGCGCTATCGAGCGCTGCGCCCCCGGTCGCCAAGCCCGCGGAACGAGAGCTCCCCGAAGCGAGTGCGCCCACGCCTTCCGTACCCGAACCGACGCCTGCGCCTCCGCCTCCGCCGACGCCTGTGCCTTTGCCTACGCCTGCGCGGGCCCTACCCTCGTCTCCATCTTTGCATCGCCGCCTCGATCGGCCATCCGTTGCGTTCTTCGAGCGCTCCTTTGCAGCGGGTCGGGGCGCGACGCTCGTCACGCACGCCCTCTTCGCATCGTCGCTGGCCTGCGTCGACGGGGAGTCATCTCCGCTACTCGCCCACTTCGATCGCCAGGCGGCCCTGCTCCATCGCATTACGCTTCATGCGAAACTTGGCCGCGCCGAGAAGCTCGCGGCCTACGCAGGCGAGTCGTTCGAACCAACGATTGCCGTCGATCTGCCGCCGCCGGCACCGGCTAAAGACGAAGTGGTGCTGACGCTCGAAGTCACCGGTGAAGTTCGCGAACGCGTTGCCGCTGCCATCGGCGGCGACCGCCCGTGGGATTTTCATCGCGCCCGCCGGATCGAACTCGCGCTCATGGCCGACGCGATCGTCAGTGCATCGCCGAACGAGCGCGAATCGAGCCTCGATCGTGAAGCACTCGCCGAGTATCGATCGCTCTGGCAGGCCGCGCTGCAAAGGCTTTTCGTGCGCGCACGTCTGGAACCGAGTATCGCCGTCGTTCAGAGCAGCGATGCGACGCTCGATACGGCGGCACGTCGAGTGATCGATCGGATGAAACGCAGCTAAGCCGCCCGCGCGGCCGCCTCTTCTACTGCTGAGAATCGAGCCCGGCGCGGCGCGGCGGGATCGTGTTCGCACCTATCGACCGGGCGTAGGCCTTAAATTTCACGAAGGTCTTCAACCGTTCGCCGAGCTCTTCGTGGTAAGCGCTCAAACGGACGATCTGTCGTTCGCGGATGGCATGAATGCGTTCGAGCCGCTCGCGCACCAAGGTATCGAATGCATCGTCGCGGTCGAGATCCTCGCGCTCGAGTTCTTTTTCCAACGAATGGGTAATGCGGCGCGCGGCCCCGATCGCCGCATCGAGTCGCTCCCAGTCGTGCTCCTGCAGCGCCGCTTCGAGATCCGCGCACGAACGTTCGAGCGCACCGATCTCGGCGAGTGCCGCCGAGCGCGCCAAGCTATCCGACGGCGGCAAAGCCGCTGCTCGTATGGGAAGTGCCCTCGTCATCATCCGAACGCTGCATCGCCTTCCATTGCGACACGGCCTCGGCCCAGGTCTTGCGATAATCGACGAAATCCGGGAGTAAGCGTTCGACGCGGTTGACGTCTTTCTGCATATTGGCCATCACCAATTCATGGTGCCAGAATTCATAGACGCGGAAAAGATTCACCGAGAGCTCTCCGCCGATCTCCATATCGAGGGCTCCCATCAGCACCGCAAGCGCGCGTTGTGCGCGAAGAAGCGCGCGATGGATTCCTTCGATATCGCCGACGTCAGCGTGCATTTTTTCAATCGCTTGCTGCGCGGCGACGACCAAGATATCGAAGACGCGAACGATGAGGTCTTCTTTCGAAGCCGTCAGGATCGCCGTTTCGACGTATTTGTCGTTTGCCGAACGCGTCACGTGGTCGCTGTATCCCTAGCTTCCCGAGCTCGAGCCGTTAAAGAAGCCTGAAAGTTGCGACTGTAGCGACTGGTATTGCGCGAGCGTCGCTTCGGTCTGCACGAACTCTTGACGGAGTGTGTTCGCCTGCTGATTGGCGTTGTCTTGAATCTGCGCCACCTGCGACTGCAACTGCGTGATCTGATTGGTGTTCTGATTCTGGAATGTCTGCAAGAGCGAAACGGCCGGCACCGTTCCGACGATGCCGTTATTCAGCAACGTCGGCAGCCCGGTAGCATAGGTGAGGTACGAACCGAGCTGATTGGTGAGCCCCTGCGCGCCGTTGAGGAGATCTTGGACCGCATTGGGATTTGCGGATAACGCGGCATCGAGTTGCGTGACGTTCAGCGGTTGCAACGTCCCGTCCGTCCCTTGGAAGGTCGTCGTATTGACCGCCTGTTGGCCGGAGGAGCCCGGCTGTGTCGCCTGGCTGTTATACGAGAGCTGCGAGAACGAGCTGCTGATCTGCAGCCCGATCTGCGAGAGCGAATTATAGCCGCCGAAGGCGCCGCTTCCCAGGAAGCCGCTCACGATATTCGTCAGTTGGTTCTTCAGATTCGTTACGCTGTCGACCCCGAAGAGCACGCCGCCGCCGACGGCAGGCGCAACCTGTCCCGGCAACGCGGGTCCCTGCGCAGCCTGCAACACGATCGGCGCTTGCGTCGCACTATTGATTTCGGTGACCGCCGAATTATATGCCGAGACGAAGGTGTTGAGCGCATTGACGAGTTGTGAATTATCTTGCGCGACCGTCACGGTAAACGGGGACGTGGTGTTTCCCGTGAGTTGCAGGGAGACTCCCGGAATCGCCGTCGTCACCGTGTTGCTATTGCTATAGTACGTTGTCGAACCGCCCGAGGGGTTGGCAACGACCACCTGCGACTGTTGACCGACCGTCGTCGTCGCGCCCGCCGCCGATGTAAGGCCGACCGCCGTCAGGAAATTGCTCGTATCGCCGGAGGAGCCGACAACGATCGATTGCGCTCCGCTGCTCTTATTCGTCAACGAAATCGCACCGGTCTGCGCGTTGTAGGTCGCAACGACGCCGGCATTACTGGCGTTGATCTTGGCGAGCACCGAGGCGAGATTGTCGCCGGAGGCCGAGACGCTGATCGACACGACGTTAATCGTGAAGTTTCCGCTCGTCACCGGAGTGACGTAACCGGCGTTCGTGCCGGTGGAATCGAACGAGACCGCTTGGTTGATGCCGCCGACACCCGCCGTACCGGTAACGCCGGTCGTCGGGCCTGTATTATTAATCTGCGCGCCCGAAAGCCGCAGCACATCGAGCAGATTTCCTTGGTCGTTCGCG
>DAHUYY010000214.1 GCA_027306845.1 Vulcanimicrobiota bacterium
CCCAGCACCCGATCGAAGGTTACGGTAACCCACAAGGCTTGGTAGCGGGCGCGGACGGCCAGTTCTGGTTCGTTACAAATCCGGGTGGGTACATCGTTTCCTATCACCCGTGAGGGAATGCAAGCCCGACTACTCATGCTCGCCTGAGTTGAACCGGGCGTCGGAGATAGCCTAAGAGCGCGCGCGGCACCACTCGGGTACGCTGCGAAGCGGGCGCCACCCGGTAACGCGTTTATGACCATTTGGTCCATCTTTGCGGTCTCGGAGCTAGGCTGCCCCCGGTACCTCCCTTTCCGAACGGCATGCCGGCATCGGCATGCTTCGTCTCCACGCGCTCGCGGGGACAGGAACTCCGCTTCACCCCATAGTAGCTGATTTCCTAATGCGTTGGCAGAAACTCGGTCGCATCTTCGAACCGAAAGGTCAAGCATCATGGCTCGCGACGCACGCCATGCTCCCGTGGCCGATTCACGTTGAAGGAAATCGCTTTCGCATCGTCTGCTCCGGCCGCGACGATAAGGGACGCGCGCAGATCGGCGCGGTCGATCTCGATATATTTGACCGGTCCGCTTCCGTCCATGTCGACGCGACACCATACCTACCGTTCGGACCGCTGGGCGCGTTCGACGACTGCGGCGTGTTGAACGCCTGCCTGGTCAGCACCCCGGATCGCGAGTACCTCTACTACGTCGGCGTCACCACCGGCGGATCCATCCCTTTCCGATGTTTCACCGGGCTCGCACTTCGCAAGGACGACGGAGCCTTCGTCCGCTACTCGCCGTCGCCGATTCTCGAGCGCAACGCGGTCGACCCCTATCTCACGGCCGTGTCGTTCGTCATCCATGCCGAGGACCGATGGCACATGTGGTACACCTCGGGCGTGCGCTGGGTTCTCGAGCACGGACGTCCGAAGCACTACTACCACATCAAGTACGCCTCTTCTGACGACGGGATTATTTGGAATCGAGGCGGCCACGTCTGCATCGATTTTTTGCCGGGTGACTATGCGATCGCGCGCCCCCACGTCATCCGAGAGAACGGAATCTTTAAAATGTGGTACTGCTATCGGGGAGATAGTTACCGGATCGGATATGCCCAATCGGAGGACGGCATCCAGTGGACGCGCATGGACGCCGAAGTAGGGATCGACGTAGCGCCTGAGGGATGGGATTCAGAGATGATCTGCTACCCAAGCGTCTTCGATCATGCGGGGCAGCGCTACATGCTCTACAACGGAAACAGCTACGGAAAGACGGGTTTCGGTCTAGCCCGACTCGTCGGCTAGACCGCGCACGTAAAGCGATTCACCCCACGCTGGGAAATGCCGTTCCCCTTCATACAGTTCGTGGTAGATTCGCTCGACACAGTTAAAGCCATGAGCGGCAAGCTCGGCATCAATTTCTGGCTCCAATGCGCAACCCTTATACATTTCGATCAGGTTCGTCTCGATCAGGACGGTGTCCAGCTCGTTAAGAAGCATACGAGCGCCACGTAAGGCCCGGAGCTCGGCACCCTGAATATCGATATTGAGGAACGAGCACCCGCGGAAAGCGCCCTCACGTTGGAGTGAATCCAACGTACGAGCACGAACGCACACCTTCTTTTGCGTGCGTACGGTCTCGACGATCTCGGAGAGTCTTCCAAGCGGAAGGATGCTTGACGACTCATCGTTGCCTGAGCGACTCGTGTTGACGTGCAGTTCGACCCAACCGTCGCGCTCGTCAATCGCGTAGTTCATCACCGAGATGCGCGCATCGTGCTCGTGCGCGGTTCGGAGATACTCGCAGTGAGCCGGGTTTGCCTCGATCAGGACGATGCGTTCGATACCGTGTGCGCGGTAGCGCGCAACCTCCTGCCCCCGGTGCGCGCCGACATGGACCACCCCCGTTATTGGGCTCTGCCGGATCGCCAAATCGAGAAATAGGTCGATCATTGCGGTATGATCGTCCGGCAGGACTCTCCGTGCCATCGCTTTACGTTACCTGCCGGGGTTTGGTGGAGGGATCCATCTCGTAGTCGGAGCGGATGACGATTGGAAGAATCATCCAGCGCCCACGATCGAGCGTCCAATCGAGTGGTTCACCCGGGTCTATTGCCGCGATTCCGTGCCGGACGTTTGGCGTTAAGATGAATAGATCGCCCACGTCGGTCAATTCATCAAGCTCGACGGCGGCATCGTTTTCGGAAGCGCGAAGGAACAGCCCGCCCGCCTGGAAGTCAACGCCCGGCGTGGAGGCTTGGACAATAGTTTGGATCAAAGCGAACGGGCTATGCGGATCGACATGCTCGCGCAAGTGTCCGCCGCCCACCGGGTAGTGCTGACTAACCAGTCGCGTAATTACACCACTGGACGGAAGCGCGTCGTAGTCCGCATCCTCCGGCGCACCGCGCAGATGGTTCTTGAGGCGCAGCAAATCTCGAAAACCATCGATGATCTCTCGGTGTTCGTTAAACGCATGGAAAAAGAAGCCGTGCATGCGGGCCATAACCCACGAGTTTTTGTATTCATCGTTGATACGGTGGTAGTCGGGAACGCCGTCAAGGCAGGGGTGCCACGCGGGTGGATGTGCGGCGGCGAATTGCGCCGCAAACCTTTTGAACGCTATGATTTGCTCGCGTGGATAAAACCCTTTGACGATGTAGACGTCGAGAGCATCGATACTCTCCATGAACTCGCCTGGTGATTCGTAGGCGAAACGCAGGAACTCGTCACGAGTAGTTCTATGAATCACCGTTCAACGTCCGCTGAGTCGTGGTGTGGCGTTCTGCATGTGCGACCGATTACTACCGATGCGGCGCACCAAGTGAGGTCTGCGTATCTCCATCACCGAACCGCCGCAAACCATCGAGCGTTCGGGCCGCCCCGCCCTGAAAGAACTGCGATTTCCGGCGTGACGCCGCCTTCTGTCCTTCAGTCGCAATGCGGCGAGCGTAGCCGCGATCGTCGACCAGCCGGCGCATCCGGTGCGCGGCGTCGAGGAGGTCGGGTTCGGCCCAAAGCTGCGGTCGCACGAACTGGCCCGGCGCATAGGCCGCTTGCGTATCGATCACCGGTGCAAACGTGTAGCGCACCAACTCGGCGCACGACTCGTCCATAAAGTCCATATTTCCGGACCATCCGGTCGCGATCACCGGCTTTTCCAGCAGCATCGCCTCCATCAGCCCGAGGCCGAGTCCTTCGGCGCGGTGCAGCGAAACGAACGCATCGCAGGCGGCGTAGAGCCCGAGCAATCCGTCGTAGCTCAAATA
>DAHUYY010000215.1 GCA_027306845.1 Vulcanimicrobiota bacterium
CTCCAACGACAACATCATCTACAACAAGGGAGGCTCGGACACGACGAGCCCGACGGCCCAGTTCCTCTTCTACGGGCAGTACGACGTCTTCAACTTCAACCCCTCCGGCTCGCACGCGTCGCGGGGCGGGATGTCGCTGTTTGTCGAGTTCATCGGCTCGCAGTCGCTGATCTGTCCCTATGGGAACTATTCGAACACGGACCGCGTCGGCGCGCTCGCCTCGGGCGGGAAAGAGGTCGCCGCGCAGCAATATGCATGGATCGTCGCGCTTCATGCGGCCTGGCTAGCGGCGATGTTCCTGTTCATCCCGCGCACCGTCGCGCCGAACTTTTGGTTGCTCGGCATCTACCTGCTGCTCCAGATCGCGCGCATCTGGAGTATCGCCTCGCTCGGTCCTTACTGGACGACGCGCATCATTACATTCCCCGAACGCCCCCTCGTCGTTCGTGGTCCCTATCGCTACCTACGCCACCCTAATTACGCAATCGTCGCCTGCGAGATCGCCATCGTTCCGCTCGTATTCGGAGCCTGGCAGATCGCGATACTCTTTACCGCGCTCGATGCAATCGCCCTGATCGCCCGGATCCGTGCCGAGAACCCGACGCTCGACGCTCGCCGCCGACCCTAGCATCGACCTGCGGCAGTTGCGGCCGCAGATCTTCGTGTACGCGATGCTTCAGTCGCGGCATCGCAAAACAGGAAGCCTCGCCGCGCACCGGCGGAGCGGCCGGGCGCCCTTTTTGGATGAGCGATCCGACCGGAAACCACGGACGCGTATCGTCGAATTGACGCGCGATCGCTCCGAGATATGCCGGCGGGTCGTCCGCCCCTTCGAGCGCTTCATAGAGCGCACCGGTTTTATCGCTGCCAAAATCCGCGACGAGATCGTCGTGGATCAGCATGTGCTGATACCCATTCCATCCGATGGTATTGAGGATATCTTTTCCTCGCACCCGATGATAGAGCGTCCAGCGATAGGTGACCGCACCGATCACCGCCGACATCGTCGGCGAGACCGCTCCCGAACTCGCAGAGGTCTCGGAGTACCATGCGTGATCGAACTCATGAAAGAGCATCTGCACGGCACTCTGCCCGGCATGGTCGACCCCGTAGTCGATATAGCCGGGATACCAGCCGATCGTGTTCGTGCGAGGGTCGTAGGTGCCCGCCGTCATCGTCGCCCCGGCTGCCATCGTCCCCGGCTCGATCCGCCCCGCGAAGCCCAAATAGAGACGCGCACTCGATCCGGCGTAGGCGACATCGACGGCGATATTTCGCAGCCGCCTGCTTCGCATCAGCATCGCATCGACGGATATCCGTCGGGAACCCGTCCTGCTCGGGCCGCGATAGACCCTCGCTGCATCGGGGCCGAGGTGAACGCATGGCGGCATCGTTGCGGCGGAGGCCGGCGCTTCGGCGACGCGGTTTGAGGAGGGCGGCGCCCCGACGAAGCGCACCCGAGCGATTCCCATCGCCGTCGCCGCGGCGAGCTGTCGCGGTAGATGCGCCGTCGCGCAGTAGGGAGCGGTGCAAAGCATGGAGAGCGCCTTCGCTCGCACCCGGCAGGGGGCCTCGTCGCTCTCCGCAGGCGAGATAAAAAAACGAGCGATGCCGCGACGGCACCGCTCGCTCGATTGAGGGATTCGCGATTAAGCGACTTCGAAGAGCCCCGCCGCCCCCATCCCGCCACCGACGCACATCGTCACGACGACATACTTCGCACCGCGGCGCTTGCCTTCGATGAGGGCATGCATGGTCATCCGGGCACCACTCATGCCGTATGGGTGTCCGATCGAAATCGCTCCACCGCTGACGTTGAAGCGCTCCTGCGGAATGCCCAACCGATCGCGACAATAGACGGTTTGAACCGCAAACGCTTCGTTGAGCTCCCAGAGGCCGATATCGTCGACGGTGAGCCCGTGCGCCTTGAGCAGTTTTGGAACCGCATAGACCGGGCCGATGCCCATCTCTCCCGGCTCGCAACCCGCTACGGCAAATCCACGATAGAAACCCAACGGCGTGAGGCCACGTTTGTCGGCGGTCTTTGCATCCATCAACATCAGTGCGGCCGCACCATCGGAGAGCTGCGACGAATTGCCGGCGGTGATCGAACTCTCTTTAATTCCGGGGACGGCGCCCTTTAATGCCGAGAGCCCTTCGAGCGTGGTATCGGGGCGATTCCCCTCATCCTTTGCGAGTTTGATCTTCGTTTCCGTAACGGCGCCCGTCTCTTTGTCGGCGACCGCCATCCACGTCTCCATCGCCACGATCTCGTCGTCGAACTTTCCCGCCGCTTGCGCAGCAGCCGTGCGTTGCTGACTAGAAAAAGCATACTCATCCTGCGCCTCGCGCGAGACTTTATACTTCTTCGCGACATTATCGGCTGTATAGAGCATCGGCATATAGATATCGGGGGTATGTCGGAGCAGCCATTCCTCGGTGTAGAACTTCATGTTCAGTTCGTTCTGCACCATCGAGACCGATTCAACACCCGCTGCGAGAACGATCTCTTCGCCCTCGACGATGATGCGACGCGCACTCGCGACAACGGCGTCGAGCCCCGATGC
Source organism: Vulcanimicrobiota bacterium (assembly GCA_027306845.1). GTDB lineage: Bacteria > Vulcanimicrobiota > Vulcanimicrobiia > Vulcanimicrobiales > Vulcanimicrobiaceae > JABEUX01. The sequence goes on from DAHUYY010000215.1 coordinate 2,568, forward strand.
GCAGTAGCGACTGACCGTCGAACCCGGCACGCTCACCGGGCAGCCGGCGCGAAGCGCCGTCGTGCGACCGATGTTATTCCCGGTCGCGCCCTCGGGCAATCCCGCCCCGACGATGACCTCGGCGATCTCCGCGGGGTCGACCTTCGCGCGTGCGATCGCTTCGCTCGCGACAAAACCGGCGAGCGACGCTCCCGGCGTCTGGTTGAATGCGCCGCGAAAGGCACGCCCGATCGGCGTCCGAGCGACGGAGACGATAGCCGCCTCACGCATGGATCAACTCTCCTTGCTTATAGCTTGCAAACGTGCCGTTCTTCTCGGCGAGGGCTTTCAAGAGCGGCGCCGGCGTCCAACCGAAAGACACGACGCGTTCGGAGACATGTTTGACGCCGACCTCATCGGCATACCACATCGGTCCTCCGTGGTGCGGCGGAAACCCGTAGCCATAGACGTAGACGATATCGATGTCCCCGGGGCGAAGCGCGACGCCCTCCTCGAGGAGAAACGCGCCGCGATTGATGAGCGCAAAGGTCAGGCGTTCGAGAATTTCGGCATCGTCGACGCCGCGCGCGGCAATGCCGGCCTTCTTTGCTTCTTCGGCAAAGAGCGCTTCAACTTCGGGGTCGGCGATCGGCTCGCGACCCTTGCCGACGCTCTTGTCGTA
>DAHUYY010000216.1 GCA_027306845.1 Vulcanimicrobiota bacterium
TTCAGCAATTCAAACCGGATATGGAGATCTTCGAGACCGGCGATTTCCATTGGGACGTTCTGCAAAAACGCCTGCGCGAACTCGCCTTCCTCAACCGCGGCTTGCAAATTACCCTGCGCGACGAGCGCGGCGAACAGGTGCGCGAACGGACGTATAAATACGAAGGCGGCATCGTTGAGTTCATCAAGTACCTCAACGAGAAAAAAGACGCGCTGCACGAAATCATCGCAACGCATCACGAGCGCGACGGTGTCGATATCGAAGTCGCGCTGCAATACACCGACAGTTACAGCGAGCAGATATTTTCTTACGCGAACAATATCAACACCATCGAAGGCGGCATGCATCTGCTCGGCTTCCGCACGGCGATTACCAACGCGGTCAATTCGTCGGCGCGCAAACGCGGCATTCTTAAAGAATCCGACAGCAATCTTTCCACCGACGATTGCATGGAAGGGCTCACCGCGGTCGTCTCGGTGAAACTCGCAGAGCCGCAGTTCGAAGGGCAAACGAAGACGAAGCTCGGCAACGCCAGGGTTCGCAGCATCGTCTACGGGCTGCTCAACGAACGGCTCGAGTTTTTCTTTGAAGAGAATCCGAAGGCGGCCCGCGCGATCATCGACAAGTGCATGCAGGCATCGCGTGCGCGCGAAGCGGCAAAAAAGGCGCGCGATCTCTCGCGCCGCAAGAACGCCCTCGAGGGCTCGGGGCTTCCCGGTAAGCTCGTCGATTGCAAAAACCAAGATCCGCGCGAAAGCGAGATCTTCTTAGTCGAAGGCGATTCCGCCGGCGGCACCGCAAAGGGCGGGCGCGACCCCGACAAACAAGCGATCCTTCCGCTGCGCGGCAAGATCATCAACGTCGAAAAGGCGCGCTTGGATAAGGTGCTCTCCAACGAAGAGATTCGGACGATGATCACGGCGTTGGGCACCGGCTTCGGCGATGAGTTCGACGTCGGTAAACTGCGCTATCACAAAGTCATCATCATGACCGATGCCGATGTCGACGGTTCGCATATCCGCACGTTGCTGTTGACGTTCTTCTATCGGCAGATGAAACCGTTGATCGAACAAGGCTACGTCTATATCGCGCAACCGCCGCTCTACGGCGTTCGCAAGGGCAAGAAACAGTGGTGGGCGTTTAACGAAGCCGAACTCCGCGATATCTTCGCCGGTGCCGACCCCAAAGATTTCACCGTCCAGCAATACAAAGGCTTGGGTGAAATGGATGCCGAGCAGCTCGCCGAGACCACGATGGAGCCCGAACACCGGCGGCTGGTGCGCATTGCGGTCGAAGATGCCGTTGAAGCCGAGCAGATTTTCGTCGATCTCATGGGCGATAAAGTGGAGTCGCGCAAGCAATATATCTTCGAGTACGCGAAAAACGTGAAGGCGCTCGACCTCTAAGAACGGCTCCGGCGGCGGGGGGGATGCCTCGTTGAGGCGCATAGTGCAGGGAACAATGCGCACGCGACTCGCCGTGTCCGCGGCGGCCCTCGTCCTCCTCATCGCTCTCGCCGTCGCGCGCGGCGCGATGCTGGCGCGCATGGGGATCGAAGCGATCGGCTCGCTCGAGCTCGGCGGGAGCCTCCGCATCGCCGCGGTCGAGCGGGTGGGGAACGCGTTCGATCTCCACGATCTCCGCCTCACTCGCGACGGAAAGCTCGTCGTGCAGATCGCCGATCTGCAGGTGGGCTTTCGCTTCCGCGATCTCTTGCCGGGTAGCCGCCATCGCTTCGGCATTCGTAGCCTCGACCTCAGAGGCGCGAAGATCGCGCTCGTCCGGCTTCCCGACGGTCGCTTCGCGCTCCCAAGGTTTCCGCTCGCGCCCCCGAGCTATCCGCAGCCGGCGAACCGGGTGCCGCTGGCGATGCAGGTGCGCGTGCGCGATGCCTCGCTACGCTTCGCCGATACGCTCGGCGATGCGGTGCGCGTCGGCGGGATCGATGCGGTCGGAGCCTTCGATTCCGCGGGGCGCAGCACGCTGCGCGCGCGCGGGCGAATTCTCGGCCCCGGCGGCTCGCCGTTCGCGCTGAACGGCGGCGCCGATGCCGGGCTCCACCTCGCGCGCTATCGGCTCGTTGCGCGCTCGCTGCCGCTGGTCACCGCGCTGCGCGTTTTGCTCGGGCCGGGTTCGAGCGTACAGCTGCGGGGCGGAACCGCGCGCGATCTTCGGGCGACGCTCTACGAAATCGGCGCGCGCGGCCGCTACCATCTCGATCTCCAATCGCAACTCCACGGTGGATCGCTCCGGGTGCCCGGCCTCGCCGTGCCGATCGATCGGCTCGCGGGCCCGGTCGCGCTGCGCGCGGGCGGGCTCTACATCGGGCAGCTCGCCGGTGAGCTCGCGGGCATTCCGGTCGTTGCGACCGGCAGCATCTTCGACTGGGGAGCGCCGCAACTGCAGATCGCGGCGTCGGGGCGCGGCCGCACCGAAGCGCTCGCGAAGGCGCTTCCCTGGCTCCGCGGCCAACCGCTCCACGGCGCGCTCGATTTCGGCGCGCTCGCCGAGGGCTCGGCGGAGTCGCCGCTGCTCCGGCTCCGGCTGCGCGCGGCGACGATGCGTTACGGGGCCTATGTCGGCGAGAAGATTGCGGCGCGCGCGATCTACTCCGATGGGCGATTGGCGATCGTTGCGGCGCATGCGAGCTACGGGCACGCGCGGCTCTCGCTGCACGGCATCATCCGCACCGGCAGCCCGGTGCGCAGCGATCTCCTCGTGCACGGCTCCGGCGATGCCGCCGATCTCCCGCTCGTCGGCGAGCTCCTCGGCCGCGAGCCGCTCCGCCTCGATCTCGTCCTCCGCGGGCGCGGCGGGGCGTTCGGCGCCTGGGGCAGCCTGCTCGCGCGGAACGGTGCGCGGCGCGCGGGGGCGCTGATCGCGCTCGACCGCAGCGGCGCGGGCTCGATCGCCCCGGTCTGGCTCCGGCGCGGCGCCGCCTCGCTCGCCGGGGCGTACGTTCGCCCGCCGCATGGCGCTGGCGCGCTCTGGCTGCGCGCTCGTTCGCTCGATCTGCGCCTCCCCGAGCTCCCCGCACCGTCGGGTGCGCCGCTGGTGCCACCCTTCTCCGGGCGGCTTACGCGGCTCGATCTCCTCGGCGGTGGGGCGGGGCGCGTACTGGTCGGCAGCGCCGCGGGGCGCGGGCTGACGCTCGCCGGGGTTCCCTTCGCGCGGCTTACGTTCTCGGCATCGGGAGCGCTGCCGGAGATCGCGCT
>DAHUYY010000217.1 GCA_027306845.1 Vulcanimicrobiota bacterium
GATCTCGTCCCCGCCGCCCATGATAAACGTGCGCGGTGTGTAATCGCCCTGCGCGAGCGATCGCAAGGCCGAGGCGACATCGTCGATCGGGCGCAACGCTTCGCGCGCAAAAAAGCGGCCGACGACGAAGGCGACGAGAATCGCGATCACTCCGATTGTGAGCACCGTCCGCCAGTAGGGAAAGAGCGCGACGAAGACCAGCGGCATCGAGGGCATGAACGCGACGTACCCCCCTTCGACGACGGCGAGCCCAAAGGGCTCGCGCCGGTCGTGAAAGGCGCCGGGGGGAGGCGGATGCACGCGGTCGCGCCGCCGTTGCGCGATCAGATGCGCCAACAGCGGAGGATGGAGCGATGGGTCGCCGGCGAGAAGCGTACCTTGCTCGTTATAGACCGCAACGTCGAGACCGATACCCGAGAGTTCGCGAATCATATGCGGCGCAGCGCTCTTGAGCGACTGCCCATCGCGCTGAGCCGTCTCGGCGAGAAAGCGTGCCTCATCGTGTTTGGCGACGATAATATCGTGCGTGAACTGCGAGAGCTCGAAGACTAACGCGATCGACGAGGCAACGATCACTAAAAGCACGACGACGGCTAACATCGTCGCGTAGAGGGAGGCGAGGCGAACCGCGAGCGAGCCGCGCCCGGTCATACGTTGCTTAAACCGTACCCGACGCCGCGTACCGTCCGGAGAAATGAGGTCGCCGAGCCCACTTTGTCGACCTTTGCCCGCAGGTACGAAATATAGGTCTCAACGATATTGGGGCCGCCTTCGAAATCGTGCCCCCAAACGAGTTCGAGCAGATGCTCTTTGCTGAAAATGCGCCGCGGATCGCGCATAAAAACCGCCAGCAGATCGAACTCGCGCTGCGTGAGTTCGATTCGTTCGTTGCCGCGACGCAACTCGCGCGAACCGAGATCGAGCGCGAGATCGTTCCAGCGAATCTGTTCGTCTTCGTGAATCTGCGGTCGACGCAGATGCGCCTGGAGGCGCGCGATGAGCTCCTCGAAAAGAAACGGCTTCACGACGTAATCGTCGGCTCCCGAACCGAGCGTTTTGAGTTTGTCGTCGAGATCGCCCTTCGCGGTGAGCATGAGGATCGGCGCCTGCGTGATCGTGCGTAGCATCGGCACCAACGTGACGCCGTCGATCTTCGGCATCATGATGTCGAGAAGAATCGCGTCGGGATTAAAGGAGCGAACCAGATCGAGCGCAGCCTGCCCATCCGAAGCGCTCTTCACCTCGTAGCCTTCTTGCGTCAGCCCCAACTCGATCATTTCGCGCAGCATGCGGTCGTCGTCGACGACGGCAATTTTGGCGTGTTGTTGCATGGTAATCATAGCTCTTGCGCAAGTATCACGCCGCATCCTGGGCTCGCGCTGAAGGCGGGGGCGTCTCCCGATGAACGACGGTCATCGCACCGAGCGCCTCGATCGGGCTCACGACGATATCCACCCCGGCCCGCCGTGCCCGCCGCATCGCCGATGCGTCGGGAAGACTCCGCGCGAAGAGGTGGACCGAGCGGGTCGCACCGCAGCGCGCGAGATAGCGAGCGAAGGCGGCGATATCGCCGCCGGCCCGCTGCACCGGGATCGCCCCGAGCGCGCTTCCCCCGGGGGCGCGCAAGAGCAAGGCAAAGCTGCCGCGATGGTAGCGCGAGCCGGGTAGGAGTTCGACGATCGCAGCATCGACGGCGGCGTTGAGCGCGCTTCCGCCCCAGGCGTAGAGCGCGATTGCTTGCGGAGGGCGATCCGGCTGGGAGTCGACGAGCAGCCCGAGGGCAGAGAACGCGTTCATGCCTCGATTCTGCGCGCGCACTCTGCCAGCAGTATGGCCGAGTGCGCGCCGTTCGTGCGCGAACCTACAGCTCGGCGAGTTTCTCGAGAACCTGTTCGGGGTCGGGCGCCTCGCCGATGGCGTGGATGTCGATGTAGCGGATGATACCGTTGCGATCGATGATGAAGACCGCGCGTTCGGCGAAACCACCATCGCGGAGCACGCCGTACTGCTTCGCGACCTCACCGTGCGGCCAGAAATCGGCGAGCAGCGGATAGGTGATGCCACCCATGCTCAGCGCCCACGCGCGCAGCGAGTGTACGGAATCGATGGAGATGCCCACGACCTGGGCATCATGCTCGGCGAAACGCGGCAGCGCGCGTTCGAAGCCGGGCATTTCATTGGTTCAAGTCGGGGTGAAGGCGAAGGGAATGAATGCTAAGACGGTCGGGCCGACCCCTTTGCGAGCGGCGAGCGAAAATTTCTCGCCGAGGTGGCTTTCAAGCTGAAAATCGGGCGCCTTATCACCGGCTTTCAACGTCGAGCTCTGCGAGGCGGTCGATGTTCGACCGAAGGTTGTACTCATGGCCGCACAATTGCCTGCCGGTGCATGGCGCCCCTTTCGATTCCCGCGTATCTTATACGGAGGCCTCGAACGGCGCGTGGTACTCTTCGTCACCTTCGAAAAATCCAAGCAGATGCTCTTCGAGATAGAGCAGGTGTAATTCGCGATCGAGTTGCGCGTAGCGATCGGCGTGAGCGGCGCGAAATGCATCCCAGTCGCTCTTGCTCTCCCACACATCGACCGAGAGATAGATATCCTCCTCGCCGCGGTGCCGAAAGAGGCGCGTGCGCCGTTAGCCGGGATGCCGCTTAAAAAGGCTTGCGAATGGGCCATTCGGCCCGAAGGCATGTTCGAACGCCGCCGCTTGTTGAGGATGAACGCGATACCGATAGAAGACCTCGACCACGACGGCATTCTTCCGACACTACGCCGCTGTGCTCCCCCGTTGGAGGCGAGCGATCTCATCGAGCCGCATGCTCTGCGAGGCTCCGGTGAGCGGATCGATCAGCAGAAGCGCGGCAAGCACCGAGCTTCCGCCGGCACGTTCGATTGCGAGGCGCAGCGCGCGATAGATATCGAGCCGCGCTTCACCGGTCGGCATCGGACGGATCACGATGGCAACGCTGCGCCCATCGGGGGCGCGAACGAGCGCGTCGAAAGGGCGAGCTTTGGGGCCACGAGCGAGAATTTGGGCGGGGCGCAACCGTCGGAGCCGCCGGGCGAGCGCGCCGCGCATAAACCCGCGCATCCCGACGACGAGCGCATCGCGCGCATCGAAGAGAAGGCCGGGGCGGATCCCCTCGCGGATCTCCTCGGCGAGGAGCGCCTCGACCCGGGCCGCCGCAGCGGCCGGGAGCG
>DAHUYY010000218.1 GCA_027306845.1 Vulcanimicrobiota bacterium
TTTCGCCCCGAGCGAATTGCGATCGCCGAGCTCGTCGCGAACGCTCACCTCGACCCGATTCGCGAGATCGAATACACGCAATTGATGGGCTTTCTTCGTGCGAAGGAGATGCGACCGCGCGGATGGTGGTTCCAGCGCTCGCGCGGCGGCGGCATCGCCGGCGCGATGCTCTCGCACGCGATCGATGCAGCAAACGCAGTGCTCGGCAGTAAACCGATTGAAGTGGTCGGCGCGTTGCGCACGGCTAATGCGGAGCGTTTCGACGCTGAGGGTGCATTCATCAGCGATGTCGACGACGGCGCTTTCGCATTGCTTCGCTACGCCGATGGCGCCGTCGCACGGCTCACCGTCGACGGCACGGCCGCGGTCGATTCTTTTACCTTTGCGATCCACGGTGAAAAGCGCACCGCGGTCTGCAGCGGCAAGGCCTTTGCCGACCAACGCCTCTTCTCCGTCGACGAGGAGGAGACGAATGAACTTGAATGTGCGCCATCGCGCTACGCGCGCTTTGCATCGATCAACGGTAACGTCCCCCCGATGATGGAACTTTACGATGCCTGGCTCGCGAAAATCGACCGCACCGCCGCCGCTCCCGCGCCCGGGCAAGCGCTTCCGAGCTTCGCCGATGGACTCGCCACGCAGCGCATTCTCGCCGCGGTCGGATTCGGCGCATAGCAGCCGGTCAGCCCGAGTAAGCGCCCAAGAGCGCCTACTCGGCGTGACATCACAACCACCTGCGCGAACGGAGCCTGCGTGCACGAGCGGAGCCTGCGTGCACGAGCGGAGCCTGCGTGCACCCGACGAGCGCTTAAGCGAGCGGCGAGGACCCTGACATTGCTTGTCCGAGCCGCGAGCGTCTAGCGAGGAGCGGTGCAGCGCAGGCGAACGTAAGCGCACGGCGGCGCCTCGATACGCCGCCTTGCGGCGGCTACTCGGCGTGACAAGCGCTACTCGGCGTGACAAGCGCTACTCGACGAGTGCCGGAACCGAATCTCCATCGAGAAAAACCCCGAGCTGCGTCGGCGAAAACTGCACCCCACTCCAGAACGACCCGAACTCACCGTACTTTGCACTCGCTTCATCGAAGCGCATTTCGTAGACGATTTTCTTGAACACCAGCGGATCGTCGGCATAGAGATCGACCCCCCATTCGAAATCGTCGTAACCGATCGACCCGGAGATGACTTGCGTGAGCTTCCCGGCATAGGTGCGCCCGATGAGCCCATGTTCGTGCATCATCTTGCGGCGCTCTTCGAACGGCGTCATATACCAATTGGTGCTCTCGCCGCGACGTTTATCCATCGGGTAGAAGCACGTATAGCGGCGGCGAGGGATCTTCGCCCAAAGGCGCGGCGCGATATACGGGCTAACCGCTTGGCTTGCGAGCGCCTCGTCGAACGCGCGCACCCACTCTTCTCCGCCCGGCTCCAAACCGCGCGCGGCGAGGTCGGCGTGTATTTTTCCCGTCGCATCGTACATGCCGATCTCGAGCACCGATACGTAAGAATCCATCGGCTCCAAAAAAAAGCGCAGGTCGGTTTTGTCGACGAGCATTTGCGCGTAGGCAAGGCCGTCGTAACTACGCGCGTAATGCGTGAGCATGAGGTCGCCCTTATGCCCGACGAGTTGGGTAAGGCCGATATCGCCGTCTTCGCCCGCGTGCATGTGTTCGAAGAGATCGCACGTGCGGCTTGCGATCTTCGCACGCCTCTTTTCACCGACGCTCTCCCAAAGCAGCCGATCGAAGCGGAACATCCGGTGGAGAATCCACCATCCCTCCAACGATTCGGGGCCCCGCGGGTCACGCATGCTTTCCTCTCTCTCGCGCTTTCGCACGTTTCATCTCGGCATAAACTTCATCGAGCAACGCCTCGGGGCGTTCGCGATACTTTGCCCACAATTGCGGCATCTGCGCGATATCCGCCAATACGCGCGCGTAGACGGCATTCACCGGAGTGGGAATGCCCGCAGCGCGCCCGGCTACCGCAACGGCGCCGCAGAGCGACTCCACTTCGGTTCGTTCCCGCCCCGAACGCAGATCGAGCAGCAGCGATGGCGGTTTCGTGCCGCGTGCCGAGGCGACGCGCCCGGCGAGCACGCGCCGTGCTATCGGGCTCGGCAGCGAAGCGATGGCGAAGAGCGCGCGCACGGGATAGCGCGGAAGATCGACCGGCGTCAGTCCGAGGGCCTTCATAACGTCGCGCACTTCGCGGATCGCCCGAATTTCGAGCGTGAAGATTTTCTCGAACTGCACTAAACGATTCGGCAACACGTTGAGAATCGCACACGATGCATTCGCGACGATGTTGAGCGCGAGTTTGCTCCACTTGAGCGCCCGCCAATCTTCGCACACCTTCACCGAAATGCCGGCGCTCTGAAACGTTGCGCTCAGCCAATTATAGGCGGCCCCGCCGAGCGGAGCGAGCGCGAGGCCGCCGTCTTTTGCGGCGGCGACGCGTCCATCGCGGTCGCGGTCGACCGGCACGGTGAGAGCTGCGGCGACGATGTTGCGTTCGCCGAACGCCGCTGCAAGCAACTCTTCGTTACCAACTCCGTTCTGCGGTGAAACAAAGACGCAATTCCCGGGCACGGCGATCGCGCGTTTGAGGCTTTCAATCGCTGCCGGCGTGTCGTAACTCTTTACCGCGACGATCGCGACGTCGGCATCGACGCGCGTCACCTCTTCGAGTTCGCGCGGCGCATAGGTGACGTTGACGCCGACTGCACTCAGGCGCTCCCCGAGAAAGGAGCCGACCGCGCCGCGCCCGACGATGTAGACGTTCACGAACGGACCGACGCGTTGCGCCCGGTGCTACCGAATCCGTTCTCTCCTCGCACTGTCTCACCAAGTTCGTCGACGAGTTCGAAGTTCGCGCGCGCGACCGGCGCGACGACGAGTTGCGCGATGCGCTCGCCGCGCGCGATGGCAACGCTCTCGCTGCCATGATTGATTAACAGCACGCAGATCTCACCGCGATAGTCGGAGTCGATCGTCCCCGGAGCGTTCAAACACGTGATTCCGCTGCGCAACGCAAGCCCGCTGCGCGGGCGGATCTGCGCTTCGAATCCATGAGGGAGTTCGATCGCGAAGCCGGTCGGAACAAGCGATCGCTCGCCGGGTGCGAGCTGCAGCGCCTGTGCGGCGCAGAGATCGGCACCCGCCGCCGCATCGCTCATGTAGGTCGGCG
>DAHUYY010000219.1 GCA_027306845.1 Vulcanimicrobiota bacterium
TTCCCGGACCTGCGGATCTGGCGCTAGGCTGCTGCGCGTGGGGCCACTTGCCGATGCCGCCGAGTATGCCGGGTACCTGACCGAGGACGAGCCGCTGCTCACCGCGCGAGCCAACGCGGCCGACCTCGGCGGCACCGACGTTGTGCGAATAAGCGATGATGTTTTCGAGGGTTTCGGTGCCATGGCTGCCGGCGGTGAAACCATCGTCGGCGTTATGGATGGTGTGGCCGCCGACGGTGATTTGATCGCGCGCGGGAAAGCGCGACGCGAGCGTCACTTTCCCCGATTGAATCGCCGCGGCGGCGGTGACGAGCTTGAAGGTGGAGCCGGGTTCGTAGGCATCCTCGACCGCGCGGTCGCGCCGTTGTGCGTTGGTGTAGCGCCAAAAGTGGTTCGGGTCGAAATGTGGGAGGTTTGCAAGCGCGAGGATCGCACCGGTCTTCGGATCCATAACGATCGCCACGCCGGAGCTCGCGTGATATGCCTTTACTTGTTTTTCCAGGGCGCGTTCGGTAACGAACTGCAGATAGGCATCGAGCGTGAGTTCGACATCGTACCCGGGACGGGCGGGTTTCAGCACGACGGGGTGACCGAACGGCAACGGGCGCCCCATTTCGTCGGTCTCGAGCGTCTCTTTCCCCGAACGCCCTTGCAACCACGGATTGAGGCTATATTCCAGACCGTCGAGGCCGTTCTCGTCGGTGCCGACGAAACCGATCGTCGAAGAGAACTCCGGACCGTCGACATAGACCCGCCGCCCGGTCTTCTCACGACGCTCCGCAACGCCGACTAAATTGAGGGCGGCAACGCGTGCGGCGACCGAATGGTCGACTTTGCGCGCGATCCAGATGAACCAGAGGCTCTTATCGTGGAGTGCAGCGATGGTATCGGGGCTCAGTTTGCCGACGATCTTGCCGAGTTTTCGCGCGACGGTATCGGGGTCGTTAATATCGTGCGGAACCGCATAGATGCTTTTCGAAGGAAGCGACCGCGCGATCACCGCGCCATTTCTATCGAGAATGCTTCCACGTCGCGCGAACATTTCGATGGTGTCGGAGCGCTGTGCGAGGGCATCGCGCGCCAACCCCGGCCCCTGCATCGCTTGCACGACTGCAAGTTTCCCGGCGAGAAAGAGCCCGAAACCGAAGACGCCGATGTAAAACCAGCGCGCCCGATCGGTCGCCGTGCGCGCGAAACTGCGTTTCAGGATCGCCGTTTCTCGGCCGCCGCGGGGCGGAACCACCGCGCGAGGCCGGCTCTCAGTGGAGGCGGGGTGCATGTGCAATTGCGCGGCGAGGCGAGCTAAACGCGCGTCGGAGGAGAGCTGTTCGACGCGGTCTTCTAGACGTAAGGTTTCATCTTGGAGACGCTTCTGGCGTGCGTGCGCCTTTTCTACTGCATAGGTAAGCCCGGTCATCGACGAGGTGAGCATGACGTAGCCGGTGACGGGAACGAGCACCGCGAGCAAGATGGTGAGCGCGAGCACGATGGGGCGATAGCGCGCGCGCGAATTACGCACGACTCTGCGTTGTGCGGCGTTGCGCGCGCTGCGCGGATTGGGAATGCGCGGTCCTTCGCGGCGGCGCGGTTGCATCTGTACCATCAGCTGGCCTTCTTTTCTGCAGCTCGTAACTTTGCGCTTCGCGAGCGCGGATTTTCAGCGCTCTCTGCTTCGCCGGCGACGATCGGTTTTTTGGTGAGCACGGTGAGGCGTTCGTCACCGCGCAAGGTCTGTTTCACGATGCGGTCTTCAAGCGAGTGAAAGGAGATCGCAACGATGCGCCCACCCGCGCGCAGGCGCGCGATTGCGGCGGCGAGCCCTTCGTGGAGCGAGCCGAGTTCGTCGTTGACGGCGATGCGTAGGGCTTGGAACGCGCGCGTGGCCGGGTGGGTGCGTTCGCGCCGCCCGGTACGCTGCATGAGCCCAGAGATAAACGCCGCGAAATCGGTAGTGGTAGTGGGAAGTTTACCCGCTTCGCGGCGCGCCACGATCGCGCGCGCGAGCCGACGCGATTCGCGAATCTCGCCGTACTGATAGAAGATATCGGCGAGCTCGCTCTCTTCGGCATGCGCGAGCACGTCGTAGGCGCTACGCCCGGCGTAAGGATTCATCCGCATATCCAACGGCGCGGATTGCGAAAAGGAGAAGCCGCGTTCGCGTTCATCGAGTTGCATGGATGAGACCCCCAAATCGAAGAGGATGCCGTCGATCTCCGTTACTCCCAACGCATCCAAGTGCGCGTCTAACTCGCGAAAATTCGCGTGCACGAAGTGGAGCCGCGGATCGTGCAGTGCTTCGGCACGCGCTTGCGCCGTTGGATCGGCATCGAACGCGATCAGTTTGCCCGAGCCAAGCGCGGCGAGCATCGCCGCCGAGTGGCCGCCCGCCCCGAAGGTCGCATCGACGTAGATGCCCCCGGGACGCACGTTGAGATAGGCGAGCGATTCGGCGAGCAGGACGCTGACGTGCATGGTGGCGCTCCATTAGTAGAGCCCGAGCTCGGCCATGAAATCCGCGACCTCGCCCTCGGGGGCGGCGTGCGCGGCGAAGCGTTCCTTCGCCCAGATCTCGACCCGGGTGAGCGTGCCGACGCTGATTGCGTCGCGGGCGATGCCGGCGTAGGAGCGCAGGGCGACGGGGATGAGCAGGCGCCCCTGGGCGTCGCACGCGACCTCTTCGGTGTGGGCGAAGAGATGGCGAACGAGGCGCCGGAAGCGTTCGTCTTTGAGCGGGGCGGCTTCGAGCCGGGCGCAGAATGCGCCCCAGGTGGGGGCGGGGTAGAGGGCGAGGCAGGGCTCGGGCTGGGCGATCGTGATAACGAAGCCCGCCCCAAGGCGCTCGCGGAAGCGAGAGGGCACGACGAGGCGACCCTTCTCGTCGAGGGTATGCTCGGCCGACCCCGTAAATCGCGGAAACTCGCCCTGCACCTATGCTCCCCTTGGCGCCACTTTACACCACTGGGCTCCACTATACCCGCTACGGGTGGGTGAGGCAAGAGTCGCAGCGGCGGGAGAATGTTCGTACAAATGTAAGTACGACATGGCTATGACGACGATAAAGCTCTCCCGGGTCGGAAATTCGGTCGGTGCGGTGATTCCGAAGGAAGCGCTCGCGCGGCTTCACGCCGATGTCGGCGACACGCTCTATCTCACCGAATCGCCCGACGG
>DAHUYY010000021.1 GCA_027306845.1 Vulcanimicrobiota bacterium
CTCTTCATAACTCAGCGGGCGATTGTCGAGCGCGCTTGGCAAGCGAAAACCATGTTCGACCAGCGAAAGCTTCCGCGCGCGATCTCCGGGCAACATGCCGTGGACCTGCGGCAGCGAGACGTGCGATTCATCGACGAAAAGCAACCAGTCTTTGGGGAAGAAATCGAGCAAACACCACGGCGTCGATCCGGGCTCGCGCCCCGTCAGGTGGCGCGAGTAATTTTCGATGCCGTTGCAATAGCCGACTTCGCGCAGCATATCGAGATCGTATCGCGTTCGTTGTTCCAAGCGTTGGGCTTCGAGGAGTTTATTCTCTGCGCGCAACGTCGCCAACCGCTCGAGGAGTTCGGCTTCGATACTTGCAATCGCGCGGCGCAGCTTCTCGTCGGGAGTGATGAAGTGCTTCGCTGGAAAAACTAAAAGCTCGTCCTTCGATTCGACGTACTCCCCGGTCATTAAATTTACGACGTTGATCGCTTCGACCGTATCGCCGAAAAATTCTATCCTATGCACGAGCTCTTCCTCGACGCCGACGAGTTCGAGCGTATCGCCGCGCACCCTGAAGGTTCCGCGCACCAAGTTGAGGTCGTTGCGGCGATATTGCATGTCGACGAGCCGCCGCAGCAGGTAATCGCGATCGATCTCTTCGCCGACGGCGATTCGTTGCGACATCTCCATATAATCCGAGGGCGAGCCGAGGCCGAAGATGCACGAAACCGAGGCGACGATCAGCGTATCCCGCCGCGTCAGCAGCGATTGCGTCGCGGCGTGACGGAGACGTTCGATCTCGTCGTTGATCGATGAGTCCTTCTCGATATAGGTGTCGGTTGCCGCGACGTACGCCTCTGGTTGGTAGTAATCGAAGTACGAAACGAAATATTCGACTGCGTTTTGCGGAAAAAACTCGCGGAATTCCGCGCAGAGCTGGGCGGCGAGGGTTTTGTTATGGCAGAGCACCAGCGTGGGCTTCCCCACGAGTTCGATCGTTCGGGCCATCGCCATCGTTTTTCCGGAGCCGGTAACGCCGAGTAAAGTCTGAATGCGGTCGCCGCGCTCCACACCCGCCGCGAGCGCTGCGGTTGCCGCCGGCTGGTCGCCGGCGAGCGAGAAGGGCGAGACGAGGCGAAAAGTTCCCTGCAGAGCCACTTTGGAAGTGATTCGGCGAGGAGTGGGAGCGGCCCGCTCGGAACCACACGTTCTACCCGCCCGCCCTAGGAGCCATCCCTTGAGCACCACGCCTCTCCTGTTCTCCGGAAGTTCGAATCCGCAACTTGCCGAGGCGATCGCCAAGCGCATGAAAATCTCGTTGGGCGATGCGCTGGTGACGAAGTTCAAGAACGAAGAGACCCGCATAGAGATTCGCGAGAACGTTCGCGGCGCCGAGGTCTTCGTCGTGCAATCGATCTGCAAGGCGCCGAACGGGAACGGGGTGAACGACGCCCTCGTCGAGTTGCTGCTGATGATCGACGCGCTCCGGCGCGCATCGGCGGCACGCATCACCGCCGTCGTCCCCTATTACGGGTACGCCAAACAAGATAAGAAAACCAAGCCCCGCGAGCCGATCTCGGCGAAAGTCGTCGCGAATTTGCTCAAAACCACGGGCACCAAACGCGTGGTAACGATGGATCTCCATGCGGCGCAGATCCAGGGCTTCTTCGATATCCCGGTCGACAATTTGATGGCGATGCCGACCCTCTGTAACTACCTCAAGCGCGAAGGGCTCAGCGACGACCGTATCGTCGTCGTCTCACCCGACGCCGGCGGCGTCCACCGCGCCGAACTCTTCGCCAAGCGCCTCAACGCTTCGCTCGCGATCGTCTTCAAGCGTCGCCCGCAACCCGATGTCTCGGAGGTTACCGATATCGTCGGCGACGTCAAGGGCAAGATCGCGGTGATCGTCGACGATATGATCTCCACCGGCGGAACGCTTGCTAAGGCTGCCGAAGCAATAAAGGCACGCGGAGCGACGAGCGTGCAAACGGTTGCGACGCACGGGCTTTTTGCAGATAACGCCATCGAGGTTCTCACGAACTCCGTTATCGAACGCGTCATCATTACCGATACCATTCCCATCCTGCAACCCGCAGGCGAAAAATTTATCCAACTCTCGATCGCGCAGACATTCGCCGATGCGATCGGTCGCATTACCACCAACCGTTCGGTCTCCGAACTCTTCAGCGTCGAGGAAATCAAACTCGATGCGAACTTCGTAGAATCCATCACCGTTTCTTAAAGAAACGCCCCCACGAGAAAGCAGAGGAACCCATGCCTACCAAAGTCCACGTTCTCCCCGTTGAACCCCGCGAAACGACGGGGACCTCCTCGGCGTCTGCGTTGCGCGCAAAAGGGATGGTGCCTGCGGTTCTTTACGGACACGGCGACGCGCCCCGTCACCTCTCGATGGAAGGCCGCGCATTTGAAGATCTTGCCGCGCGTCATGAAACGAGCGGCGTTCTTACGCTGGTTCACGCAGGCAAGACGATCGACACCGCGTTGTTACGTGCCGTTCAGCGCCACCCGGTAACGCGCCGCGTCATTCACGTCGATTTTCAACGCGTCGGCCTCAACGAGGCGGTCACCGCACGCGTGCCGATCGCTACGGTCGGTGTTGCACCGGGCGTCAAAGAATTCGGCGGCGTTATGGATCTGCTCTCGCACCATATCGAGATCGAAGGCCCCGCCGACCAACTCCCCGAGCATATCGATATCGATGTCAGCGAGCTCGGCGTTCACCGTCACATTAGCGCCGGCGACGTCAAGCTGCCGAAGGGCTTTCGCCTCGTCACGACGCCCGACACCGTGCTCATTACGGTGGAAGCCTCGAAGACGGCGCGTCAGGTCGAAGAGAGCGCGACCGCCCCGCAAGAGCAACTCGAACCCGAAGTGCTCGGGCAAAAGAGCGAGATTAAAGCATAAGCAACCGGAGCGAAGCGCCCAGCCTGATCGTCGGGCTGGGCAATCCCGGCAAAGAGTACGAGGCGACGCGCCACAACGTCGGCTTCGAGATCGTCGACGAATTAGCGCGGCGATTCGGCGTGACGAGTTGGCGCAAAAAAGATCAGGCCCACCAAGCCCTCGTGCGCGAGCGCAACGTACTGCTCGTAAAGCCGACCTCGTTTATGAATTTAAGCGGCGTTCCGCTGCGCTTGATTGCGTCGTGGTATCGCACGCCGCCCGAACGAATTCTCGTCATCAGCGACGACATGGATCTCCCGCTCGGCCGCCTGCGCATGCGCGCTTCGGGTGGGCACGGGGGGCATAACGGCTTGCGTTCGATCATCGGTACGATCGGCGATCGATTCGCGCGCCTGCGCGTCGGCGTCGGCCGCCCGGAGGATGGCGACAGCATCGATTACGTCCTCGGTGCATTCCCGGTCTCGCAGCGCGAGACGCTCGCGCGCGTTATCGTCGCGGCTGCCGATGGGGCCGAACGCTGGCTCGCCGAGGGCACCGAGCGTACGTTGCCGAGCGTTAACGCGTTTCGCGCCGACTAAACCGGCGCGCATCACTGCCGATTCCCTAGAGTAGAGGGGGGAATAGATCGCACGTGAACGGACGAACATTTTCGGGTACGACCTTCGTACTGCGCTGCGATCGCGAGACCGCGGATTCCGGGAATGCGACGCTCTTCGCCGATATCGACGTTTTGCGCGACGAAGGCATCGCCGCCGTCATCGTCGCTCCCGACGCACCGAGCGCGCGTTCGCTGGTCATGCGGATGAATCTCTCGCACAACCGCGCCGTCGGCGTCACCGGTGCCGATGGAGCGCTCTTGCCGCGGGCTGCCGACGGCGTCGGAGCCGTACAACCCGAGGTGCTGCTCGCTCTGCTCGAAGCCGGTTTCGTACCGATCGTCGAACCGATGGCCTACGCTCCAATCGCCGCGCGGGAAGAGTCGGTCGAGGCCGATGAGGTCGCTCGGGCGATCGGCGTCGCGCTACGGGCATCGCGAGCGATCTTCTTCCATCGCGCCGGAGCGATTGCAAACCCGCTTACCCACGATCCGATCGCGGAACTTACCGCCGCCGAAGCGCTCGCGTTCGCCGACGACGATCGCTTCGCACCCGACATTCGCGCGACGATGCGCGCCGCCGCTCGCGGCGTACGCGGCGGCATCGGGGCTGCCGAGATCTGCGATGGTCGGATCGCGCATGCAGCGGTCATCGAGCTCTTGACCGAGCAACATTTGGGCACGCGCGTTACCGGCGGAGTCGTACTCGCAGCATAAACAGGGCGGGCACCGAAGCAACGCTCGGCGCCCGCCCTTGTTTTCGCGCGTCGTACGTGCGGGTCGTTAGAGCCCCGCGACGCCGTTTGGCGTACCGACGCCGGTCGGTCCGTCGTAGCCTACCTCGGCATTGCAGACATAGGCGTAGGTGCAGGTACCGTTGCTTCCCGACGTCACGTCGTTAAAGTCGGCGGTATGCGAGTACGGATAGGATCCGTAGACGACCGACGAAGCGTTTCCGGCGAGTGCGTACGCCGACGCAATCATGGGGCTCGCAACGCTGGTTCCACCGAAGACGAGCCAGCCGGTATTCCGTTTCGAACCATAGCTGTCGTAGACTGCGACGCCGGTGTTCGGATCGGCGTCCGCCGAGACATCGTTATTGGTGCGATTCGGGCAGGCAAAGACCGATCCGCTCTGCCACGACGGCTTCGCAACGTAGGCGCTGCATCCGCTGCCGCTTCCGCTCCATACCGTCTCGCTCCAGCCGCGTGCGTTACTCGCCTTGTTCAACGTCGTGCCGCCGACGGCGGTCACGGTTGCATAGGAGGCGGGTTGCTCGGGGCCGGTGCCGCTGTCGCCGGCGCTCGCGGTAATCGCGATTCCCGGATGGTCGTATGCGGAGTTCGAAGCGTTCGTTTCGCTGCCGCCGTAGCTATTGCTGATCTCGGTCGCTCCGAGCGACGCGGCGGTATTCACCGCGGTATCGAGATCGCTATTCGACGCGCTGCTCGCTTCGACGAGCAAGATATGACAGTTGGGGCAGACGGCGGAGACCATATCGAGATCGAGTGAGATCTCTTGCCCCCAACTCGAATTTCCACGCGGATAGCTGCCTTGAACGCCGTTCTGATTCACTTTTTTGAAGCAACCATTTGCGGTGGTGCAGGCCGCGATGCCGAATTGCGAACGATAGACGTTGACGTCGTTTTCGGCATTGGGGTCGTCGTAGGCATCGACGATCGCAACGGTCTGGCCGCTACCGGCGGTCGTTGACGGGAACGAGTACGCCGAGCGCAGATCGCTTGGGCCGTAACCTGCCGGCGTCGACGAGGTGCCGCCCGGGCGGCCCATTGCGACGCGCATCGAGGGATCGACCGGCGCGCCGATATCGGTGCGCATTAAGGCGAAGCAGCGCGAGTAGCCGGTCGGAACCGGGCCGCCGCATGATTCGACGACGTTGCTCGGCAGCGTCGGCTGCGAGGGAAGGGTCGCCGTTGGGGCGAGCGGGGCGATCCCCGAAGATGCGTTCCCCGAACAGGCAGCAAGGGCTACGAGCGCGGCAACGGCGAGCGCTCGTGAGAAGCGTTGGTACACGTAGTGTCCTCCAGGATATTCAGCAATGAGACGTATTCGAGAGCGCAGCAGAGCGTTAAGAATACGTTAAGGGCTCAATGCGACAAAACGCTCCTTCCTCCTCTGCGGGAAGGGGCCCATTTTGCCCCAATTCCGCCGAGCGCGGAGGGGTTATCGGCAGGGGTTGGGGCGCCGCTCGATGCGAGCGATCCGCTCGCCGAGCGGGGGATGCGGATCGACGAAAAATAGCGCCGCGGCACTCGGGCAGAGCCCCTCGACGCGGTGGTCACCCTGGCGCACTAAAGCGCGCACGGCGGCGGCGGGGTCGTGCGTCATCGCGACGGCAGCGGCGTCGGAAGCAAACGCCGCCGAGCGCCGCATCGCGAGATCGACCGGGGCGATCGCCGCATACGCGAGCACCAAGAGCGCAGCGAGCAGCGCTACGCGAGCGAGCGGGTCGTCGTCGCGGCGAACGCCCAGCCGCTCGGAGAGCACGACGGCGAGGGAGACGCCGAGCAGCACGAGGAGCAGGTCGATCGCGGTTCGGCGCACCGGAACGCGTGCGGCGAGCATCGCATCGACGCGCGCGAGCAAAAATGCCCGTTCGCGGAACGAATAGGCGCGTTCGATCGAAAGCGAGGCGAGGATCTCACGGGTCGTAAATATTCCGGCGGCGACCACTCGCTCCGATAGCCCGGCATAATCCGCTTGGACGACGCGCACCGGAACCGGAACGACGCCGAACGCCGCCGCGAGGGCGCGATTCTCGGTCGCTAATTGCACCGAGCGCTCCTGGTGCGGCCAGAGCACCGGCACCACCACGACCGGATAGAGCATGCCGCCGACGAATGCGGCGACGGCGAGTATCGCTGCGGTCGGAACGTACCAACGTTTGGTCCGCGCGAGCAAACGGAACACGACGGCAAGCAACGCGCCGCCAACGAGCATCGCCGTAATCGTGCCGAGTAGCCATATCCAAAGCCACTCCGCACCGAGAACCTCCGAGCGGCCGAGATCTCGGTCGAGCCGATACTGTGCGTAATTCGGAACGAGCCCTGCAAGACGAAGAACGAGCACCAAACTCGCACCCATCGCAAATTCGGCTGCTGCATCCCCGCGTATTTTTCTGCGAAAGAGATCGCGCAATCGTGCGGCATTGCCGGAATTCCAGAGGTAGAGCAACGCGAAAAACTCCGCCGCCGTGGCAATCGCCCAGAGCGGCAGGCGCCATTGCAGCAACCGGTGGGCAGCCGCGCTACGTTGCGGGTCGAGCAAGCGCTGAATCGGCATCGCCAAAAGACGGCCGTCGGAGATCGTATCGAGTTGCTTGTCGAGCGCATCGGGGCGAAACTCGCGAGCGAAAAGCGCATGCGGCGCGAGAACGAGCACGAGAAGGAAGCAGGTGGCGGCGATTCGCGCGATTCGGGAGCTCAGCGACATAGGGGCGGGCATTCGCCGGGTAGCGCGTTCGGCCTCGGAGCCCTACGAAACGCCGAGGCGCCTATCGGTAGAGCGCCGTCTCTCGCCCCTCGACGGCAAAGCTCACCCGGTCCCGACCCGCGTTTTTCCCCGCGTACATCGCGCGGTCGGCCTGCTCCAACAACGTTGCCGCCGTCCGGGCATCGAATGGGTAGGCGGCAACGCCGATGCTCGCCGTTACCCGCAACGGAATCCCGAAATCGTGCGAGCGGACCGCATCGCAAAATTCCTGAGCGCGCTCGATTGCGAGCGTCTTTGGGATG
Source organism: Vulcanimicrobiota bacterium (assembly GCA_027306845.1). Lineage (GTDB taxonomy): Bacteria > Vulcanimicrobiota > Vulcanimicrobiia > Vulcanimicrobiales > Vulcanimicrobiaceae > JABEUX01. Next base: position 7,267 of record DAHUYY010000021.1, read on the forward strand.
CCTATTAATGCCGCACAAAATTCATCGCCGCCGTTTCGTGCTACGAAATCCGTTCGCGCGACGGCATGCGTGCGCAGCAATTCGGCCATCTGTTGCAGGACGCGATCGCCGATCGCATGGCCGAACGAATCGTTCACCTCCTTGAAGCGGTCGGTATCGACAAACCACAATGCGATCTTTCCCCCATCACCGTTCTCTGCAAGGGCGCGCGTCAGCCGTTCGCGGAACGCGCGTGGCGTAAGGAGGCCGGTGAGGCCGTCATAGAGACTACGGTTGAGTTCGCTCTCGCGCTCGCAGGCGATCGCAAAGGGCGCGGCAATTTCGGCGGCGAGAGCGCAGCGATGCTCGATCGCGCCTCGCGGAAGCTGCTTCACGAATCCCAGATAGAGCACCGCAACCGGAAGCCCACCATCGAGCAGCGGAACCGCACAGGCGCTTCGTTCGGTAGGCAACAACGGCGGTAACTCAGGCGAAGCAAAAAGCGTGTGCCGAGCCGACCATGCACGCGCGACGAACGCTGTCGTATCGTTCAAGCGTACGCGCATCTCCATCGCGTACTCGACATCTGCACCGAAACGTTGGCGGCAGCGTAATTCATCGCCGACGGGCAAGAAGAGCAGGGTATTTTCGCCGCTCCTGCATTCCTCCGATGCGCGCTCTGCATAGGCACGAACCACTGCCTCGGGGCCATCGCGAATTGCCGCCACGGCCGAGCGAAGCAACGGCAATCGGTCTATCCGGTCGAAAACTACCCCACGCTCGCGCCTCGCCGACGGCATGCGAATGCCGATGGTCGCCAGGAGCGCGGGGGCGTTCCCGAAAAAGATGCTCGTCATGCAGCCTCCGATGCACGACGTTCCCGGCAGCGGGGCGAACCAGACATCCCTACGAGACGATTTTCGTCACGCCAATCAGGAAGCGCTGCGCCTGCGTTCGATCGGCGATCTTCGCGGAGCGCTCGCAGTCCTCGATGCGGCAATCGATCGGTCGCCGCCGGTCGCGGAGCTTTTCTCGAATCGCGGTTTCATCGCTGCAGAGCTCGGCGATCGAGAGCGCGCTCGCGCGTCGTATGCGCGCGCGGTCGAACTCGATCCGATGTTGCTCGCCGCGCGTCTCGGGTTCGGCGCCGAACTCTACGCCGTAGGAGAGCTCGAGGGCGCTCGTTCGCAGTATCGCCTCGCACTCGGCATCGATGAAGAAAATCTCGTCGCCCATCTGGCGATGTACGAACTCGAACTTCAACTCGGAAACCGAGCGAAAGCACTCGCCCACCAAAAACGCGCGCTCGCGGTGCGACAACTCTTCAGCTCGATTGCGCCGAAGGAACGACGGCGTATTTTGGCGCTCTGCGCTCCCGGCGACTGGTTTGCGAACACGCCGGTTGAATTTCTCATCGATCGCGAAACGACGACACTGCATAAGCTTTTTTTAACCACGCCGGACAAACTGGCAACCCTACGCCTTCCCACCTACGACGCGCTCTTCAACGCCATCGGCGAGTCGAGCGAGAACGTCGAAGTACTGCTGCTCGCCGAGATCGTCGCCAAGATGCTCGGCCGCCCGGTCGTCAACGATCCGCTGCGCGTTCTCGAGACCAATCGCGTGCGCTGCGCGCGGATCGCCTCACATATCGCCGGGTGCAATGCCCCCGAAACGATCGAACGCTCCCGAGCGGCGCTCCAAGGCGAAGCGATCGATCGGCCGACGATCGTTCGACCGATCGATTCGCACGCCGGCAAAGGGGCGCGCCTCGTCGGCAACTCCGACGAATTACGAAATTATCTAAACGAAATCGACGGCGAGCGGTTTTTTCTTACGCCCTGGGTCGATTATGCCTCCCCCGACGGTTATTTCCGAAAATATCGCCTCGTTGCCGTAGACGGAGAGATATTTCCCTATCACCTTGCCATTTCTTCGAACTGGATGGTGCATTACTATAGTTCGAGCATGAAAGCCGAGCAGTGGATGCGCGAGGAAGAGCGGCTCTTTCTTGAGAACTGGCGCGCCGTTTTTCCGGCGACGGCTGCAAGCGCTCTCGAGCGCCTCACCGAATCGCTGGGTTTAGAGTACGTCGGATTCGATTGCTCCCTCGATCGCGAAGGAAGGTTGTTGTTTTTCGAAGCCGATCCGGCGATTATCGTGCATCTCACCGACGATCCGGAGCTCTTTCGCTATAAGTACGAACACGTTCCAAAAATATTTCGCGCATTCGAACGTCTGATCGATCGGCAACATGCTCGACCCGCGTGACTGGGAGGCATTCCGCTCGGAGGCACATCGCGCGCTCGACGATGCCGTCGATTTTCTGCGCGACGTTCGCGAGCGCCCCGCCTGGCAAGAGATGCCCGAGAGCGCGAAAGAGCGGCTGCGCGAACCCTTGCCGAATGCGCCGAGTGCATTCTCCGACGTCTACCAGAGCTTTGTAGAGAATATTCTCCCCTACACCGGGGGAAATATCCATCCGCGATTTTTCGGCTGGGTGCAAGGAACGGGAACGCCGAGCGGGGCGATCGCCGAGCTGCTAGCCGCTACCATGAACGCAAACGTCGGCGGCCGCAACCACGGCGCGGTATACGTCGAACGCCAAGTTATTGCGTGGTCGCGCGATCTCTTCGGCTTTCCGCCCGGAGCAACCGGAGTCCTGACGACCGGGGCCTCCGAAGCGAACCTCATCGGCGTCCTCGTCGCACGGACGCGCGCCTTGGGCGGCGAGGTACGCGAGCGGGGCATCGATCCGCAGCGTGCGCGGATCACCGGGTATGCATCGGCCGCAACGCACGGCTGCGTCCGGCGCGCCTTCGAGATTGCCGGCATCGGAAGTGAAGCGCTGCGCATACTCCCTACCGACGCGCACCAACGGATCGACACGGTCGCGTTACGGGAAGCGATTGCAAGCGATCGCGCGGCGGGGGCGCGCCCGTTTCTCATCGTTGCCAACGCCGGAACCGTCGATGTCGGCGCGATCGATCCACTCGATGAGATCGCCACGATCGCACGCGATGAAGGCTGCCACCTTCATGTCGACGGTGCTTTTGGGGCACTCGCTATTCTTTCGGAGACTCTGCGCGGTCGGCTGCGCGGCATCGAACGCGCGGACTCGATCGCCTTCGATTTTCATAAATGGGCGCACGCTCCGTACGATGTCGGCTGCGTTCTCGTTCGCGATGGAGAGGCACACCGAGCAACGTTCGCCTCCGAAGGACCGTATCTCACGCGCATGACGCGCGGGCTTGCAAGCGCAACCCCTTGGTTCACCGATTATATCCCGGAGCTTTCGCGGTCGTTTCGCGCGCTCAAGGTGTGGTTTACGTTGAAGGAGCAGGGAACCGCCCGCATTGCCGCCGCGATCGAACGGAACGTCGAACAAGCGAGCGCTCTGGGCGCCGAGATCGATGCAGACTCACGGTTCGAACTGCTCGCTCCGGTGCGCCTGAACGTCGTCTGCTTTCGCTATCGCCCGCAGGGGCTCGACGAATCCGAACTCGATGCATTCAACGATGAACTGGTGATTCGCATCCAAGAGAGCGGGATCGCCGTTCTCTCTTCGACGAGTATCGGTGGGAGGCGGGCGCTACGCGCCTGCTTCGTCAACCATCGCACGATCGACGAGGATTTGCAGATCCTTCTCGCGGGCATCCGCGAGCTCGGAGAGCGGCTCGCCCGCGAACGCTTGTTAGGGTAACGGGCGCGCGGGATTTCCCGCGACTCGGCCACCGGGTTCGATATCCTTGGTGACGACGCTTCCGGCACCGGTTAACGCTCCGTCACCGATCGTTCGCGGTGCCACGATCGAAGTATTCGAACCTATCGAGACATCTCGCCCGATCTTCGTGCGGTGCTTCTTCTTCCCATCGTAATTACAGGTGATCGTTCCGGCCCCGATATTGCTCTCTTCGCCGATCTCGGCATCGCCCAGATATGAGAGGTGCGCCGACTTCGCTCCTCGCTCGTAACGAGAATTCTTAATTTCGACGAAGTTTCCGACGCGATTCTCGCCGACGAGGACTGCGTGTCCGCGAACGTGAGCAAACGGGCCGACCGTCGACCCCGCTCCGATCTCGCTCTCGACGATCACGCTCTCGCGCACGGTCACGTCATCGCCGATGCGCGCGTCGGAGATTCTCGCGTGCGGTCCGATCGTGCAGCGGGCACCGATGCTCGAGAGCAACGAGATCGTCGTGCCGGGATAGATGACGGTATCGGCACCGATCGTCAGCTCCGGCTCGAGATAGGTCGTCGCCGGGTCGATAATCGTCACCCCAGCGAGCATATGCTGCTCGCAAATTCGGCGATTCATCGCCGCGCGCGCGCGCGCCAGCTCGCTGCGATCGTTGACCCCGAGAACCTCCTCGTAATCCTCTGAAACGACCGGCGAGGCAGGGCGATTCGACTCCGCAAAGAGCGCGATTGCATCGGTGAGATAGTATTCGCCTTGCGCGTTGTCGTTGCGCAAGCGAGCGATTGCCTCGCGCAGTTGCGATTCCGGGAAGGCATATATTCCCGCGTTCATTTCTTCGATCGCGCGTTCGCTCTCGCTTGCGTCGCGCACTTCGACGATGCGCGCAACGTGATGACCGGTGCGGACGACGCGGCCGAAGTTCGATGGTAGCGGCATCCGCGCCGTTACGAGCGAGACCTCGCCGCGATCTCCGGCGGCGAGGACGCGTGCCAACGTTTGGGCGCGCACGAGCGGCATGTCGCCGTTGGTAACGAGGATCCGAGCCTCCTGCCGAGGCTCCAAGGCCGCCAGCGCGACCTGCACGGCATGCCCCGTTCCGAGCTGCTCGCTCTGAATAACGGTGCGAATTCCCATCGCTTGCACGTGCGAATCGAGCTCTTCGTTCGTCACCACGACGATTTCGTCGATACCGGCGTCGCGGAGCGCCGCGATTGCATACCACAGCATCGGTCGCCCGCACAATTCATGGAGAACCTTCGGCCTCGCGCTCTTCATGCGCGTGCCTTTGCCGGCCGCCAAAAGTATCGCTCGCGCGTTCACGCTGTTATCTCCACGCTCGCAGTTCCGATATTTTTCCATTCTTCTTGCTCGCGTTTCGAAGGCGCGCCGAGCACCTCTAAGGCGTGGCGCAGACGCTCGCGCACGATATCGCGCCCGAGAATCTCCATCGCGTCGTAGAGCGGCACCGAGGTCGGGCTCCCCGTAACCGCAATATAGAACGGTCGCGTCAGGTCGCGCACCTTGATCTCAATCGCCTCGGCGACCCGCCGAAAGAGCGCGTCGATGCCGGCGCTCTCCCACGTCCGCAAGAGGTCGAGTTCGCGTTGGACCACCGCGATCGCCTTGCGCACGGTCGCAATCTCGATTTTCCCGGAGGCGAATAATGCCGCGTCGTACGAGAGGCGCCCCGCGAAGAAAAACGCGAGCAGATTGCCCATATCGGAGAGCCGTTCGATGCGCGGTTGCGCGAGCGCGGCGATGCGAGCGTTACGCTCGGGCGAAAAACCCCACGCGGCGACGCGTTCGGTGAAGCTCTCGGTGTCGAGCCGTTCGCGCAGGTAGCGCCCGTTGAGCCAATCGAGTTTCGGCACGTCGAAAACCGGCCCGCCTAAAGAAATGCGCTCGAGCGAGAAATGTTCGACGAAGGCCGCGAGCGCGAATAGTTCTTCACCTTCCACGGCGCCCGCCGCGAGCAATGCGAGAAAATTCAGCACCGCCTCGGGCAGATAACCCATGCGCTCGTAGAACGATATGCTCGTCGGGTTTTTGCGCTTGGAGAGCTTGCTTTTATCCGGATTCCGCAGCAACGGGAGATGCGCGATTACCGGCGGCGTCCAGCCAAAATACGAATAGAGCAGCAAATGCTTCGGTGCGCTGCTCACCCATTCTTCGCCGCGAATGACGTGCGTGATCTCCATCAGGTGGTCGTCAACCACGTTTGCGAGATGGTAGGTCGGAAGCCCGTCCGATTTCATCAAGACTTGCATATCGACGTCGCTCCACGCTATTTCAATCGGCCCGCGGCGTGCGTCGTCGACCACGCAGACGCCCTCCGACGGAACCACGAGGCGCACGACGAATGGCTCGCCGCTCGCTTTCCGGCGCGCCACCTCATCGGGTGTGAGGCCGCGACAGAGGCCGTCGTAGCGCGAGGGCTGCCCCGCCGCGCGTTGGGCGACGCGCAGATCGTCTAATCGGGACGGCGTGCAAAAACAAGGGAAGGCATGCCCGTCGGCGAGGAGGCGTTCGACGTGTTCGCGATAGATCGCGGCGCGCTCGCTCTGGCGATAGGGCCCGTGCGGGCCGCCTTTATCGGGGCCTTCGTCCCAATCGATGCCGAGCCAGCGCAGCGAGTGCAGAATCGCACGTTCGCTCTCGGGCGTGCTTCGCGCGCGGTCGGTATCTTCGACGCGCAGGAGAAAATCGCCACCGTGCCGCTTGGCAAAAGCGTAATTTACCAGCGCGACGTAAGCCGTGCCAACATGCGGGTCGCCGGTCGGCGACGGCGCGACACGCGTTCGTACCTTCACGTATTCCTCTTCAGCAGTAGCGAATCGAATGAAACCGAAATCGGCAGGCTAGCCGACCAATGCGCGGCGCTTACCGCAAGCGCCGTTGACGAAATCGACGATCTCTTGCAACGGTGCACCGGGAGTGAAAACCGCCTGCACGCCGCGTTCCCGCAGCGCCTCGGCATCTTCGGGCGGAATCGTTCCGCCACCGAAAAACACGATATCTTCAGCCTGCTGCGCCTTGAGTTGATCGAGGATCAACGGGAAGAGCGTCATGTGCGCGCCCGAAAGAATCGAGAGCCCGATACCGTCGGCATCTTCCTGGATAGCCGTCTGAACGATCTGCTCGGGCGTCTGAAAGAGCCCGGTGTAGATCACCTCCATACCCGCGTCACGAAGCGCGCGTGCGATGACTTTCGCGCCGCGATCGTGGCCGTCGAGCCCGGCTTTCGCTACGACGATGCGTAGGGGACGGTCCATCGTTATTGTTTCCTCCGTTTGCGCGCGAGCGCCGCAGCTTGTTCGAGCAACTCGCGCACGCGAATGAGCGTCTTGCGGACGCGATGCCGCTCGAGTTCGTTGAGCACGGTCAGCGGCATTAGAAAACCGACCGTTCGGTGTAGCGCCCGTAGACCGAGACCATGGTATCGACGATCTCGCCCTCGGTGCAATAGGCATTGACGCAGTCGATCAGGTGGGGCATGAGGTTGTCCTTCGGGTCGGCGCAGGCCGCCTTCAGGCGCCCGAGCGTCCGAGCGACCGCGTTATTATCGCGCGATTCGCGCACCGAGCGCACCGCGGCCGCCTGTTCGCGTTCGGTCTCCTCGGTGATCTTGAGGAGATCCATATCCCCACGTTCTTCGGGACGCGTGAAGTGATTGACCCCGACGATCACGCGATCTTTATTCTCAACCGAGCGCTGATAGCGATAACTCGCATCGGCGATCTCTTTTTGGAAGAACCCGGCTTCGATCGCTTCGATCACGCCGCCGAATTCTTCGATCTGGGCGAAATACGCTTCGGCTTGCCGTTCCATCTCGTCGGTGAGCGCCTCGACGAAATACGAACCGCCGAGCGGATCGACGACGTTGGTAACGTTGGTTTCGTACGCAAGAACCTGTTGCGTGCGCAATGCGATCTCCACGGACTTTTCCGTCGGCAGAGCGAGCACTTCGTCCATCGAGTTCGTGTGCAGCGACTGAGTTCCGCCGAGCACCGCCGAGAGCGCTTCGTAGGCAACGCGCACGATATTGTTTTCCGGCTGCTGGGCCGTAGCGCTGCACCCTGCGGTCTGCGTGTGAAAGCGGAGCTGCCACGATTTTGGATCTTTCGCGCCGTATTTTTCGCGCATGCGACGGGCGTAGATGCGCCGCGCGGCGCGGAACTTTGCGATCTCTTCGAAAAAGTCGATATGTGCGTTGAAAAAATACGAGAGGCGCGGTGCGAACGAATCGACGTCCATACCGGCCTTAATGCACGCTTCGACGTAAGCAAAACCGTCGGCGAGCGTAAAGGCCAATTCCTGAGCTGCGGTCGAGCCGGCTTCACGAATGTGATAGCCGGAGATCGATATCGTATTCCATTTCGGCATCTGCTCGGTGCAGAATTGAATCATGTCGACGATAACGCGCATGTGCGGCCGCGGCGGGAAGATCCATTCCTTCTGCGCGATATACTCCTTGAGAATATCGGCCTGAATCGTTCCGCCGAGCATCGCGCGGGGAATGCCTTTTTTCTCCGCAGCGGCGATATATTGTGCGACCGCGATTGCGGCCGGCCCGTTGATCGTCATCGACGTCGTGATCTTGCCCATGTCGATGCCCTCGAAGAGCACCTCCATGTCGGCGAGCGAATCGATCGCAACGCCGCATTTACCGACCTCGCCGCGTGCGTGCGGCGCGTCGGAATCGTAGCC
>DAHUYY010000220.1 GCA_027306845.1 Vulcanimicrobiota bacterium
TCCGACGGCTTCGCAATCACAGGGAAACAATGGACAAGCTGTGGTCGCGCAAGCGGCGAACGCCCCTGCAGCGAACTTCGGCTCTCCGCCGTCCGGACAAATTCCGATCCTCTTCAACGACCATCACGTCTACACCAAGCCCGACCTTATGAAAAAAGGTCGCGTGCTTGCGGCGATCGTGCGCGGTGGGACGATCCTCGTTCCCCTTCGTTCGATGTTCGAACAGATGGGCGCGACGGTTTCGTATAATGCCGCTACCAAATCGATCACCGTGAGCAAACCGGGTGCCGAGGTTAAATTAACCGTCGGTAGCCGCGTCGCGATGATCGACGGAGAAGAACGCAGCCTTGACGTTCCGCCGATGCTCTACAAAGGCAGCGTCGTCGTTCCGATTCGCGTAATCTCCGAAAGCATGGGCGCCTACGTGCAGTGGGTTCCCGAACAGAAGGTTGTCGTCGTTCGTTACGTGGTACCGACGCCGGCCCCGACGGAAGCTCCGGCAACGCCGGCTCCCGTTGAGACGCCGATGCCGACACCGCCGCCGACCCCGACGCCCGCTCCTGTTGTCCACCAAGCGACGCAAGAGCACTTCATCGCCGGCGACTATATCGCGTCGCCGAAAGTCTATAACGAATTTAGCCCTGGAAATACTTCCAAGAGCGGCTCGTATGACTTCCGCGGAGCGTATGAATTCAGCGCATTCAACCTGCCCTGGATGCTCGAAGGCGATTTCCGTAGCTACCAATATCCGCACAACTGCACCTCGGCAAATCCGGCACCGGCCGGCGATCAGTGTAACGTCACGACGATCGGTAACACGGGTACGACCTACGTTCCGGCCTTCACGGCGCGCGACCGCGATGCGGAAGTTCGCCTCGGCCTGAAGGTTGCCGACCCGCGTATCTACATCGGCGTCGGTTATCTCTATCGCACGACCAACTACGGCTACCCGGCGCAGAAAGGCTTCGGCTTCGGTGCAGAAAAGCTGCCCGACCTTAACCGCGGCTTCTCGCTCTACGGTAGCGCGTGGTACTACCCGAACGTGAAAGGAAGCTTCACCGATCCGGGTACCGGCCTCGGCTATACCTTGGGATACAACATCCTGAAGTATCAGATCGGTGCGGCGATCACTATCCCGAAGAGCCCGATCTTTATCGATCTCGGTTTCGTCGGCGATACCGGCCGCAACAAGAGCAACGCACCGGGGGGCTTCACGCACGCCGGTCCGTATATCGGCCTCGGTCTCTCCTTCTAGCGAAGGCGCGACCTCAGGTCACGGCACCCTCGAGCTCACGCTCGGGGGTGCTTCATTTTCGGCGTCCCTCATTTGCCGCAGGGGAGCGTGGCGAAGACGCGGAAGGCGGCGCTGAACACCGCTGCCCTCAAGGAGATGGGATCGATGCTTCGTTCTCTTGCGTTCGCTATATTCGCCGCGTCGATCGGGCTTGCGCCGGCGGTCGCTGCTACCACCGCTCCAACGCTCCTGTTCAACGATCGACACGTTCGGGCGACCCCCACCGTGACGGTGAACGGACGCGTGCTCGCAGCACTCGTCGATGGGAAGCGCCTGCTCGTGCCGCTTCGCGCGATGTTCGAGGCGATGGGCGCGCGGGTACGCTACGACGGAGCTCGCAAGCGCATCGAAATCCAAAAACCCGGCTCCTCGATCGATCTTTGGGTCGGCAAGAAGGTCGCGCGCATCAATGGCCAGGAGCGCATATTGCGCTCGCCGCCGCTGCTGCGCGATGGGCGCGTTCTGGTGCCGATCCGCATCGTCTCCGAGACCATGGGCGCTTACGTACAGTGGGTTCCCGGGCGTCGGATCGCCGTCGTTCGGTTTGTGCCGCCGACGCCGTTACCCGCCCCGGCGGCGAGCCCCGCCCCGGTCGCCGCGCCGACCGCTGCGCCGGTTCCAACGGTGAACTCGACACCCTTTCCTCTGCCCGCAGCGACACCGAAGCCCGAGTCGTACCTGATTTTAGATTATTTTCTCAAACCGAAAGTCTATAACGAATTCAGCCCGGGGAATTCGGCGAACGCCAATCTTTGGAGTTTCCGCACCGGCGAAGAGTTTCGCGCGTTCCAACTCAATCTCGCCGTTGACGAGACGATCGACACCTGGATCTATCCGCACAATTGCAACGGCGTGGGCGACCCGCAGTGCATGGTCACGACGATCGGCGGAAACGGCTCGGCGTACGTTCCTGCATTCCAGGCGCTCGACCGTACGACCGAGACACATCTCGGCATAAAGATCGCCGAGCCGCGGATCTACCTCGCGGCCGGATATATGGTGCGAACGACGCGATACGGATATCCGCCGATGCTCGGCCTCGGATACGGCTTGATGAAATTGCCGGATCTCGATCGTCCGTTCTCGCTCTACGCATCGGTCTTTTATTATCCGCGGGTGAAGGGCGGCAACGGCCTCTACGATCTCGGCTATCACGTCACGAGTTATCGTGCCGGTTTCACGTACGCCCTTGGAAAATCACCGCTCTTCGTCGACGGCGGGTATGTCGGCGACAGCGGAACGAACGCATTTAACGCGCCTTCGGGCTTCACGCATAGCGGAGCCTTTCTTGGGCTGGGACTAAAGATCTAACGCATCGGCGCTTCCCGATATCGAAGAGATATTGGGAATACCCAGAGCCTCGGCGGGGCGATAGCGTCGAAAACCCTTCGCCCCGTCGACGAGGCCCTGCCGATATGCCTCGTCGATCGGTTTTTGGAGATTGAAGCCGGCTACGTCGACGCTCAACTCGCGCGAGGGTCGTATCGATGCCAACGTGACGTCGAGAATATATTCGAAAATACGTTCGCTTCCGTTCCGCTGTTTCGATTTCGGTAGCGCGCGATACGCGCGTTTACCGAGCGATTCGAAGAATGCATTGCGCAGGTCGACGTCGAGAATTCGCGTCTGCATGGTTTCGATGACCCCTAAGCCGACATCGACCGCCGATTTTGCCACAAATGGATCGTCGCGGTCGGGATCGACGAAGACGATGTCGACGCTCTTTGCAACGGCGCGGGCGGCGGCGAGCGCGCGGCCGGCAGCCTCGGCGTCGAGGGCGGTTTTCGAGGCGCACCATTGGGTCCAGCCGGGCAGCAGAGATAGCGCCTTATTGACCCAGTCGGGCTCGTAGCTGTCGCGCA
>DAHUYY010000221.1 GCA_027306845.1 Vulcanimicrobiota bacterium
ACACGCTGGCGATTCTCGTGCGCAAAGGGAACCCGAAACATGTAACGAGCTTGCGCGATCTCGGCCGCGCCGACGTTCGCGTTGCCATGCCGAACCCCGCGTGGGAAGGCGTTTCGGGGCAAATTCAGGCGGCGTACCGAAAAGCCGGCGGCGCGGCGTTGGTTTCTACGATCATGGTGACCAAACGCAGAGCCGGAACGACGTTACTAACGAAGATCCATCACCGGCAGAGCCCACGCTGGATTCTCTCCGGGCGCGCCGATGCCGGCGTCGTCTGGATCTCCGAAGCGCTCTACCAAGCGAAACTCACCGGGCGCCTCGCCGTGGTGAAAATACCTGCCTCGGAAAACGCGACGGCAATCTACCAAGCAGCGACGATCGTAAAGGCGCCGCACCCGGCGGCGGCTAAAGCGTTCGTCACGTTTCTAACCGGCGCGCGCGCGCGCGCGATTTATGCTTCTTACGGCTTCACAACTGGAGGAACCCATCCATGAAACGCACAGCTTTTCTTGCGACCTCAGCTTCATTAGTCGCGCTCGCCCCAACGCTCGCCGAAGCTGCGGCAGCGGTTCCGGGCGGCACGGCGTTAGTCGAGCGGAAGGCGAATTTCGACGCAGCGCATTTCGATAAAGTTCTAGGCCGTCCGGCGGAGATTCGCCAGATGTGGGAGATTCTCAATCCCAATCCGGTGGTTTGGAACAATATTAAAAATGCGCTCAACGGCTTGCATTTCGGGTACGGGTATCCGGTCGAAAAAATCGCGATGGCCTTCGCCGCGCACGGCCCGGCGTCGAGCTATAATTTCAGCGACTACGTTTGGGCGAAATATCGCATCGGAGAGTTCTTCAACATCAAAGGGCCCGACGGCGCGTTCGCGACAAAGAACTATCACTATCCGTCGCACACCCCGTTCAATCTTTCGGCCGACCCCGACAACGAAAAATCGACCTACCAAGATCGGTCGATTCAAACGTTGCAACGGCGAGGATTGGTGATGTTAACCTGTCATACGGCGGTCGAAGAGCAATCGCGGGCGATCGTCAAACGTGGTTTTGCACCGGCGGGAATGGATGGTTCGCAAGTTGCAGCCGACATTTTGACGCATCTCATACCGGGAACGATCGTGGTGCCCTCGATGGTCGCGACGGTGGCGGTGTTGCAGAAGCGCTTCGGCTACGCCTACACGGCGCTGGCGTTCTAAGGAGCGCGGCGTGCGAGCTCTCTATGCGATAGCGAGTGCGGTCGTCGCACTCGCGCTCGCCGGGTGCGCCGGGGGTGCCGGAAACTCAACCGGCGGCACGGCCGCAGGTCGCCCGCTCGCGGGCGCCGCGCTTTACGACCCCGCGCACCTGCCGGCGGGAAAGATGGGCGCGTTGGTGCGCGAGGGATATAATATCATCACGCAGACGCACAAGTTCGCGAAACCATACGTGGTTGCGCAGATGCAGTGTTCGTCGTGCCACATCGCCGGCGGCACCATTCCGCGCGGCGGATATCTGCGGATCGCCGGGCATTTTCCGCAATGGAACAAACGTTCGCACCGAGCGATTGCGCTCCAAGATCGCATTGCGGAGTGCTTTCTTTACAGCATGAATGGCAAGCCGCCGGCCTACGATAGCCGCACCATGATCGCGGTCGTTGCCTATATTAATTGGATATCGCGCGGGCAAAAGACGTTCTCTCCCATCGATCCGGCGGTGCGCATCGCGCGCATCAAGCCGCCGGCTCCGCCGAGCGTTTCGCGCGGCGCAAAAATATATGCGGCGCAATGTTCGATCTGTCACCAGGCAACCGGTGCGGGTATCCCGGGGCAGTTCCCGGCGCTCTGGGGCGCGACATCGTTTAACAAGGGCGCCGGCATGGCGAAGCTCGCCATGATGGCCGGTTTCGTGCGTTACAACATGCCGCTTGGGAAAGCCGGTACCTTGAGCAACCAGCAGGCATACGATGTCGCGGCATTCGTAGAGAGCCACAAGCGACCGGCGTTCGATAAAACGGCCGCCATCGCGTTTCCTCCGGAACCAGCGAGTTTCTTTTAGCGCATCGTGAAAGTACTTCCCGGGCTCCTTCTGGCGATCGCAATTGCGGCCGTCGCGACTCTCGTCGGGCATTTGCTTCCCGTCGTCGGTTCGCCGGTGGTCGCCATTGCGCTCGGGCTGCTGATAACGGCGGTGCGCGCACCGGGTGCGCGCTTGCACCCGGGAATTCTATTTAGCACCAAACAGGTGCTGGCGTGGTCGATCGTCCTGCTCGGCACGCAGCTGCGCTTTACCGATATTATTGCCGGCGGTTTGAAATCGCTTCCGGTCATGTTGGGAACGCTCGTGGTCGTCTTGGCGCTGGCGTATATTTTCGGAAAATTACTCGGGATCGATCGCGATCTACGCCGTCTTCTCGGCGTCGGCACGGCGATCTGCGGCGGCTCGGCGATTGCCGCGTTGGCAAGTGCGGTCGAATCGGATCGCGCCGATGTCGCTTATGCGCTCTCACCGATTTTTTTCTTTAACGTGGCGGCGGTGCTGACGTTTCCGACGATCGGTCACCTCATGCACCTCTCGCAACATGCGTTCGGGCTGTGGGCCGGAACGGCGATTAACGACACGTCGTCGGTCGTTGCCGCGGCCTTCGTGTTCGGCCATGCGGCCGGGCAACACGCGGTCATCGTTAAACTCACGCGCACGACGCTCATCATTCCGTTGGTTGCGTTCTACGCGGGGAAACGCGCGTTTGCGATGCGCGGCGGCGACGCGGTACCGTGGCGTTCGATTATTCCCTGGTTCGTTCTCTGGTTCGTCGTCGCTGCGGGAATCAATAGCTTCGGGTATATCCCCGCGGCGTGGCACGCTCCGCTCGATCAGCTCGCGCTCTTCGCGATTACCGTCGCGCTGGCGGCGGTCGGCCTAAGCGCCGATTACGCGCGCATCCGCTCGGCGGGGATTCGCCCGCTCGTGCTTGGGGCGATCCTTTGGGTGGGGATATCGCTCACGAGCCTCGGCATCGCGCACGCAATGCACCTCAACTAACGCAGCACCGTCACCCCGAGTAGCGGCGGCAATGTCATCCCGAGTAGGCTCCGCCGCTCTCATCCCGAGTAGCGGCCGCAATGTCACCCCGAGTAGCGGCGGCAATGT
>DAHUYY010000222.1 GCA_027306845.1 Vulcanimicrobiota bacterium
ACCGCTACCACATCGCCGACCCGTAAGAGATCGGCGGCGATCCGTTCGCGCGTTCCATCGGCGCGGAGGCGCAGCGCGGTGGGCGGGCGCAGTGCGAGAAGCGCGCGTAGCGCCTGCGAACTGCCGACCTTCGCGCGCGCTTCGATATATTTTCCAATCGAGATGAGCGCGATAATCGCCGCCGCCGAATCGAAAAAGGTCGGCACGCCGCGCGCGAGGTTCACGTAACTCAACGCGAGCGCAGCGGTCGAGCCCAGCGATATCAGCGTATCCATCGTCGCGCTCCGCTCGCGGAGTGCGAGCCACGCACCGCGGTGAAAGCGCGCGCCGAAGAATAACCAGATGGCGGTCGCGAGCCCCGCTTGCAGCGCGTCATCGCCGGGGAAATGCAGCGGCAGCATCGCGAGTGCGACGACGACCGCTGCGAGCGCGCTCCACACGACGAGCGCGCGCGCCTGCGCCTGCAATTCGGCGACCCGCTCGCGCGTCGCCGTCTCTTCGTCGGGGGCGACCTGCGCGCGATAGCCGGCGCGTTCGACCGCGGCGATCAGGCTGGCGACCTCGGTGTTGGGTTCGAAAGCGACGGTCGCTCGTTCGGTGGCGAGGTTGACCGAGACCTCATCGACGCCCTCGACGCGGCGCAGCGCCCGCGCGACGTGGCTGACGCACGAGGCGCAGGTCATGCCGCCGATGGAGAGCTCGATGCGCTCCTCGGCGTGCGCGACGGTCATGCCAGGGCGTATCCCGCTTCGTCGAGGGCCGCGGCGATCGCCTCCCGATCGAGCGCGCGATCGCTCTCGAAGTGCGCGCCGTGGTGCGCGAGGTCGACCTCGACGTTGCGGACGCCGGGCAGCGTTTCGAGCGCCTCCTTCACGTGGCGGGCGCAGTTCTGGCAGGTCATTCCGGTGATCTCAATCGCTTGCTTCATATTCTCGGGGCTCCCTTCGTTGCCGTCCTCTCAGCATAACCACCCGGGGGTTGCAAGCGAGCGACCTTGGTCGTTTCAGCCTTGCCTCGCCGCGGGAGATACGGTACAACGGCTCTATATGATGCGTTCCACCCGGTGGGCGCGGGGGCTGATCGCCCTCGCTCTGGTGACGACCTGTATCGGCGCTACCGCTCCCGATACTCACCTGACGCGGCGCGTTCGCGCCGACGTTCGCGAAGCATTTCACTTGCTCTCGACGGTGCCGTTTCGGCCGCTCTCGGCGCAGCGATTGCTCGATGTCGCTCGGCACGCGCTCGAAGAGCGGGCGAAGGAACGCGGCGTGGTGCTCTCGCTCTTTCCCGCCACCGCATCGACACCCGAAGCGAATGTCGCCACACTCGACGATGAGATCGAGACGATTGCCGGGCTGACGCACGAAGATGCGCGCGAGGATGCGTATGCTGCGATTCGCGCGATGGCCGCGGCCTTTCACGATCCCTACACGGTTTTCTGGGATCCGCAGCAGATGCTGGCGTTCCAACACGAACTCGACCCGAAGCGTACGGTCGGCGTCGGGCTCGAACTTCGCCGCTCGCGCGCGGGAATCGTCGTCGGATATATCGTTCCCGATACACCAGCCGATCGTGCCGACATACGCGTCGGCGACGTGCTGACCAGCATCGACGGAAAGAGCACGCACGATCTCGGTAGCGCCGCTGCAGAGCGGCTCTTCTCCGGAAAAGTCGGCAGCCCGGTCTCGATGACGATCGAACGGCACGGCGAGCGTCCGCGGACGCTGACGCTCGACCGCGCGCTCTATCGCCCGCCGACGGTGACCGGCCGCATGCTGCCCGATCGCATCGGCTACGTTGCGGTGAGTGCGTTCGGTGAAGCGACGCCGGAAGAGTTCGGAGATGCGTTGCATCGGCTCGTCAGCGCGGGTGCGCGTGGGCTCGTGTTGGATCTGCGCAACGACGGCGGCGGATTCGTTTCCTCGGCGGTCGAGATCGCCTCCGATTTTCTCGGACGTCAACCGTTGATGGTGATCGAACGGCGCGATCGCGCGCCGGCGACGATCGATGGCGAGAACGATGCGCCGTTGCACCTTCCGATGATCGTTTTGGTCAACGGCAATACCGCCTCGGCCTCGGAGATCACCGCGGGTGCGCTGCAAGACGATCGCGCCGCCGAGCTCATCGGCACGCAAACCTTCGGGAAGGGCGTCATGCAGGAACTCGATCCGCTGCGCGATGGCGCCGCGCTGAAAATTACGACCGCGCATTACCTGACGCCGCTGCACCGCGATATCAATAAACGCGGGTTGACGCCGAATATCCGCGTCTCGGGAGCGCAGGTGCGGCGCATCGGCGAGTTGTCGCACGATCCGCAATTGCAAGCCGCGATGCACGCATTGCTCGCCCAACTTGTCGCCCGCGCGCGTTCGCCGCGCTAATGCAGTACGCCGTCGCCTACGCACTCAGTAGCGCGGCCGGCTTGCGCGCGCTCTTCGCGCTCGCCGTCGCTTCGCTCGCCGTGCATGCGGGCTGGTTTCACCCGCCCGCCGATCTCGCGTGGCTCGATTCTTGGCCGGTTACCATCGCGTTGCTCGTCCTTGCCGCGCTCGAATTACTCGCCGACAAGGTGCCGCTGCTCGATCACAGCCTGCACGTCGCGCAGAGCGTGCTGAAACCGGCGGCGGCGGCGATATTGGTTGCGGGCTCGCTGCACGGGCTTCCCGGCCCCGCACTCGTCTCGCTCGTCGTTCTCGGCGCGCTCAATGCGTTGGGCATTCATGCCGCCGCCGCAAGCGGGCGCGGGGTATCGACGAGCTTTACCGGCGGCTTCGGGAACCCGATCGTCTCGCTGCTGGAAGATATCGCGGCGCTCGGGCTCTCGGTGACGGCCTTTCTCGCCCCGTGGCTCGGCGCGATCGTCGCCGTGGTCGTCGGTATCATCGCGATCCGCGTGCTCGTAGGGGTGCGGGCAATGCTCTTCGCGAAGGCACGCGCGAACGTGGGCGATTAGCTCAGCTGGGAGAGCGCCTCCTTTACACGGAGGATGTCGGCGGTTCGAGCCCGTCATCGCCCACCATTCTCACCTTATCGCAGCAGTTCCGAAATGGGCGATTAGCTCAGTTGGTAGAGCATCTCCTTTACACGGAGGGGGTCGGCGGTTCGA
>DAHUYY010000223.1 GCA_027306845.1 Vulcanimicrobiota bacterium
TTCAATTCGCAGGCACCGTTGAATGCCGCAACGACGGTCGTCGTCGTTCCGTAATGGAGCCGCGCTACACGCCGCGGAGAAAGATCGCGAGTGCCATCGTGATGCCAAGCGCGATGACGGCAGCGCGCATCACCGAGGAGCTGACGCGTAGCGCGAGCCGCGCGCCGACGTAGCCACCGAGCATCGCCGCCAGCGCCATCAAGATCGCTTGCGGCCACCAGATGACGCGCGCGAGTGCGAAGGGGACGATCGCGATGCCGTTGATCGCAATTGCGAGCGCATTCTTAATGCCGTTCGCGGCGTGAACGCTCGGCAACGGAAAGAACGCAAGCAGCGCGAGCATTGCGTACCCCATCCCGGCGCCGAAATAGCCACCGTAGATTGCAACGCCGAATTGCGCGGCGAGTTGCACCCAACTCGCCTTATGCTCGGCGCGTGCCCGCTCGGCGGCGACGATGCGCGGACCGAAAGCGAAGAGCGCGACGGCGGCGAGCAGCAGCCACGGCACCATCCGTTCGAACAACGTCGAGGGGGTGCGCAGGAGCAGCAGCGCCCCAAGCGTCGCGCCGACGAGGCTGACGACGAAGAGCGGTGCGATCAGGCGGCGTTGCTCGGCGATCTCTTTGCGATAGCCGCGCGCACTGCCGATCACCCCGACCCACATCGCCGTGTTGTTCGTTGCGTTCGCGACGATCGGCGGAACGCCGACGAAAAGCAGTGCCGGAAACGAAAGAAAGGATCCGCCGCCCGCGACGCTATTGATCGCGCCGCCGATAAAGGCGGCGAGTGCGAGCAACCACCACGCGTGGGGGAGCAGCGCTACGATGTTGCGGTACGCTCGCGTTTGGTGACGCGATAGACGCGCCGCACGCCACGCAGGTTCTCGATTTTCGTCAGAAGCTTATGTAGGTGTTCGAGGTCGCGAATTTGCACCGTCAGGCTCGTTACCGCGCTGCCGTCTTTGCGCGCGCGCGCCGTCACCGAACTCACCGAGGTCTTCAACTCGGCGAAGACGGCCATGATATCGCCGAGCAATTGCGCCCGATCGTCCGCCTCGACCTCGACGTCGACGGCATGCGTTTGGTCGGCTTCGTTGCTCCATTCCGCCTGCAGAATGCGCTCGGGCGTAGCATTCATAAAGGCGACGTTCGGACAATCGGCGCGATGCACGCTCACGCCGCGCCCGATCGTCACGTAGCCGATAATCGGGTCGCCCGGCACCGGCGAACAACACTTCGAGAGCCGCACCACGACATCGTCGACGCCGGCGATCAGCACGCCGCTGCGCTTGCGAACGCCGCGCCGCGCCGTCGTTTTCCGTACGACCTTGGTGAGATCGACGACGTTTTCGGATTTCAGTTCTTCGCGAATACGGTTGACGACCGAGCTCGCCGACGCGTCGCCGAAGCCGATCGAGGCGTAGAGATCGGTTGGGTTGCTAAAATTCATCTTCGCTGCGATCCGTTCGATCGTCGATCCACGCGCGAGATCGATGCGAAGGTGATTGCGCGCGAGCTCGTTTTCGACCGCCTCTTGCCCGGCGATTACGTTTTCTTCTCGCCGTTCTTTACGGAACCACTGCTTGATACGGTGCTTCGCACCGCCGGTTTTAACGATCGAGAGCCAATCGAGCGATGGTCGCCCGCTCGATTTATTGACGAGAATTTCGCAGATGTCGCCGTTCTGTAACTGCGAATCGAGCGGAACGATGCGCCCGTTGACCTTCGCACCGACGCAGTGATTGCCGACATCGGTGTGGACGCTATAGGCGAAATCGATCGGCGTGCCGCCTGCCGGTACCGAGAACACGTCACCGCGCGGCGAGAAAATAAAGACCTGCGAATCGAAGAGATCGAGCTTGAGGCTCTCCATAAAGGTGCGCGAATCGCGCATATCCTTCTGCCACTCGAGCAACGCCCGCAACCACGAAAGTTTGTTCTCGAAGTTGTCGGCTTTGCCGCCCTCTTTATAGCGCCAGTGCGCCGCGATGCCGTACTCGCAGATACGATGCATTTCGCGCGTGCGAATTTGGATTTCGAGCGGTTCGCCCTGCGGCCCGATCACCGTCGTATGCAGCGATTGGTACATGTTCGGTTTGGGCATCGCGATATAATCTTTGAAGCGCCCGGGCAACGGCGTCCATTTCGAATGGACGGCCCCGAGGGCGCCGTAGCAATCTTTGACGTTGTCGACGAGAATGCGCACCGCGGTGAGATCGTAGATCGTCGAAAAGTCTCGCCCCTTCTTCATCTTTGAATAGATGGAATAGAAATGCTTCGGGCGACCGTGAATCTCGGCGTCGATGTGCAACTGCTCGAAATCATCTTTGAGCGACGCGATCGCTTCGCGGACGTCCTCTTCGCGATTCGAGCGGGTCTTGTTGACGCGATCGACGATATCTTGATAGGCGGCGGGCTCTAGATAGCGCAAGCAGAGATCTTCGATCTCCCACTTCACGCGCCAAATGCCGAGCCGATGGGCGATCGGGGAGTAGATATCAAGGGTCTCGCGCGCGATAGCCCGTTGTTTCTCTTCGCGGAGACTCCCGAGCGTGCGCATGTTGTGCAGACGATCGGCGAGCTTGATGATGATGACGCGAATGTCTTTGGCCATCGCCATGAACATTTTACGAAGGTTCTCGACCTGCGCATCTTCTTTCGATTGATAGGGAATGCGGGTGAGCTTGGTCACCCCCTCGACCAAAGCAGCGATCTCTTCACCGAACTCGGCGGAGACCTGCTCGCTGGTGATCGTCGTGTCTTCGACGACGTCGTGCAAGATTGCCGCGGCGATCGTCTGGCGATCCATTTGCAACTCGGCGAGGATCGCGGCGACGGCGAGCGGGTGCTCGATATAGGATTCGCCCGAGGCGCGATGCTGGCCGTCGTGGGCGCGATCGGCGAGCTCGTAGACCCGCATAAGCCACGACCCGTCGAGCGACGGGTCGTAGGTCTGCACCTTGGATATGAGCTCCGCAATCGTCATTTCATTCGCCTATGGCTCCATTTTGCCATAAAGCCGCGATGATTGTCACCTCGAAGGCGTGGGCGGGCGCCTCGATACGCCGCCTGCGGCG
>DAHUYY010000224.1 GCA_027306845.1 Vulcanimicrobiota bacterium
GATCTTCGTTCAGTGAGACCGGAACGACGCTCTGCAATCCTCCGTCGAAGCGCGAGTTGCCCGAAGCATAGAGCGTCACATCGAGGCCGCGTGCTCGCATTCCGCCGGCGATATTATAAGAAATTTGCTCCCAGGGTCCGTAGCCCGGCGGTGGCACCGGCCAAGCAATCGGAGCTAATACCGCGAGGCGGAGGCCGCGCAGATCGCCGTCGTTATCCGGCACGGTCGAAGATCCGCGATCCGTTCTTCATCACCGCAAGCGGGCGATAGAGGGTACCGAGGTCTTCGGCGATATCGCGCTCGAGGAAGAGGAGATCGGCGGGCTCGCCCGGTGCCAACGTTCCAGCGGTAAGGCCGACGAGTTCGGATGCAACCGCGGTCGCTGCGTGGAGCGCTTCTTGCGGGCTCATGCCTAAGAGGCGATGCATCAGTTCGATTTCGTAGGCGTAGCGCTCGTGAAAGTTGTAGGGCGTTCCAGCGTCGGAACCGCCGGCGATTTTCACGCCGGCGCGATAGGCGCGCGCGATATTCACCTGCATCTCGCGTGCGACAACGCGCGCTTTCTCGAGCGCCCAGGCCGGCTGTTTGCCATCTTCGGCGTGTTCGAGAATGCAGGTCGGCGCAGTAAGCGTCGGAACGAGATATGCACCGTTTGCCTTGAAGAGTTCGATCGCTTCGTCGTCGAGCATGTGTCCGTGCTCGATCGAATCGATTCCGGCGCGCAGCGCATTTTTACTGCCGTTGGTGCCGATGGCGTGCGCCGCGCATCGCAGGCCGTGCCGGTGCGCTTCGTCGACGCCTGCATGCAGTTCGTCTGGCGTTAATTGCGCGTTTCCCGGAACCGCACCGTGCGTGAGAACGCCGCCGGTTGCGATAAATTTGATGCACGTGGCGCCGGCGAGCAGCTGTTCGCGTACCGCCTTGCGCGCCTCCCACGGCGAATCGACCTGACGGCCGAGAAACCAGCCGTGTCCGCCGGTCATGCAAATAACCGCGCCGGCAGCCGAGATGCGCGGGCCCTCGATTTTACCCTCGGCGATACCGGCCGCGACGCTCATCGCGCTGCCGCCGGAGCACCCGACATCGCGGACGCTCGTCACGCCGGCATAGAGCGACTTACGCGCATTGTGCACCGCTGCGATCACGCGTTCGTTCGGCGAACTGCGCGACCATGCATCTTGCGATGCAGCTTCGCCACTCGCTTCTAAATGCACGTGAGCGTTCGTGAGCCCCGGAGTCATACACGGAACTTTACGACGGCTCTCGCCTCCCTCCGCGCCCTCCTCGATGGAGAGGATACGCCCGTCGGCGATGGTGACGTCAACGTTGCGCCGTGCATTAGAGAGCGTTCCGTCGTAAAAAACGCCGACGCGGAATGTCTCTTGCGGCTGCTCGGAGTTAGCCTGAGAGTAGGGCATCGTGCGCCTCCATAGCTGTAAACGCCTTGCTGGTCAATGCGTGCCCGAGTTCGCGAGCGATAAAACGAGAGGCAGCGCGAACCCGTTGAAGATCGACGCCGGTCTCAATGCCCATCGAAGCGAGAAGATAGAGGAGATCTTCGGTGCCGAGATTTCCCGTCGCACCCGGGGCGTACGGGCAGCCGCCGAGGCCGCCGCAGCTGGAATCGAAAATCGAGATGCCGCAGCCAAGCGCCGCGTAGACGTTTGCCAGTGCGGTGCCGCGCGTATCGTGGAAGTGCATCGCCAACTGCTCGAGCGGAATCCGATCGGCGAGCAGCGGAACGAGCTCTTCCACTTGACTAGGCACGCCGACACCGATCGTATCGCCGATCGAAAGTTCATCGCAGCCGAGATCGAGCAGTGCCACCGCGACCTCCACGACCTTTTGCGGCCTCACTTCGTCGCCGAACGGCGAGCCGAATGCCGTTGAAACGTAACCGCGCACCCGCAGCCCATCGGCCTTGGCATTGCGGACGACTTCACGGAATGTGGCGATCGATTCGGCGATGCTCATGCGGATGTTCCGTTCCGTGAATCGTTCGGAGGCCGCGGTAAAGACCGCTATCTCGCGCACGTCGACCGCACGCGCGCGTTCGTATCCGCGCATGTTGGGCACGAGCACCGGGTAGCGAATGCCGGGGCGTTTGGCTATTGCGGCATAGACCTCGGAGCCGTCGGCGAGTTGAGGAATCGCCTTCGGGCTGACAAACGACGTGGCTTCAATAATCGGTAGCCCGCTCTCGGAGAGCAGATCGATGAACGCTATTTTGGTCGCGGTCGCTACGATCGCCGGCTCGTTCTGTAAGCCGTCGCGCGGGCCCATCTCGGCGATGGTGACGCGTTTGGGCCGCTTCATCTAGGCTTCGATCTCCACTAACGTCGCGCCGCCGGCGACCGTCGCGCCTTCGCGCGCGTGGACCGACGCCACCGTTCCCGCACCGGGGGCTTCGATGCGGTGCTCCATCTTCATCGCTTCGAGAACCACGAGCAAACTTCGCGCTTCGACGCGGTCGCCGGGGGTGACGGCGACGCGAAGAATCTTCCCCGGCATCGGCGCGCGAATACTGCCGGAGCGTTCGTCGCCGATTCCGCCGGCGCTTTCGACCTGTGGAGCGGGTGCGAGCCCCACTTCGTATTCGATCCCTTCCCACAAAATTGCATAGCCTCGGTCGTGACGGCGCACGCGCCCCCGCGCTTCGATCTCCCCGACTGCGGCATGCATGGTCGCGCCGTTCCCCAGCGTTCGCAACGGCCCCGATAGATCGCCGTGCACGATGACGCCGTCGGCAGTGCGGTCGATGCGCAGCGTTGCTCGCGCGTCGTCGTGCGCGAGAGAGACCGGAATCGCAATACCGGCGATCCGCCATGGCAGCGCGCCGTCGCGCAGCAGCGCCGCCAATGCGAGAATCTGTACTTCGCGGGGAAATGCGGTTCGTGCGAAGCGGGCTTCATCGAGCCGTTGCGCGAGAAAACTCGTGGTCGTCTCCCCACGCATAAAGGCTTCATCTTGGGAGATCCAGCGTAGCAGCGGCAAATTCGTTCGCAGGCCACCGATCTGCGTGCGGTCGAGCGCGTGCTGTAGGCGGCGCACCGCTTCCTCGCGC
>DAHUYY010000225.1 GCA_027306845.1 Vulcanimicrobiota bacterium
AACCAGTCGCTGACCCATATCGTCGTTGCCCCGTCACCGATCGCCGTAACGGTAAACGAACCGGTGCCGGAGTGTACTTGCAGCGGGTTACGGGCGACCGCGCTCGCTTGGATCGTCGAGGGAGTGACCGTGGCGACGTTCGTGTTCGTCGATGTCAGCCGGAATTGACCGCTATAACCGCTTTCATTCACGCCGATCGTGGCGCTGCTTCCGATTCCAATCAGCGCAAGCGACGACGCCCCATTCGGAAGCGAGATTGCAATGGTGGCATTCGTCGGGGCGCCACCGGCGACGCCCGAACACGCCGACAGTGCAGCTGCGAGCAGAGCGGCCGTCATCGCAAGAATTTGTTTCATGGTACCTTCCGGGGCGCGACGATGCGAACCGCCGAACTTCGTCCGCACGCATGCGACATCCTGGCCTCTTGCAAAATGACGGAATGCTCGGTTAAGCAGATAAGCATTCCAAGCGGAACAATAATCCGCGTGTTGCATGCGATCTCGTCGATCGCAGCCGACGGTGGGCTCTTGTCACGCCGCCCCTTCGTCGCAGAGGGGCTCCGAATCACTCGTCTCGTTTCGGAGGATCCATGGACGCACTCACCCTTCAGCCGCGCGCGGTGCAATTCGGCATCTATCGCGATGGCGACAACAACCTCGATTCGAATCAATGTAACGTGCTTGGCCAAGCCGTCGCGGTCAGCAAGCACGACGGAGCCGTCGGCTTTACGGTGCAAGATACCACCGCACGAAACGGCGAGGCATTGCACACCAATAGCTACCAGATCGCCGGCGGTCGCGTGCAAGGCGTACAGATCGGCAAAGCACACGATATGGCCGATCCGAAGAACCTCGCGGCGTTCGTCGCGCAAACACTCGACGATGCGCAGCGCAGCGGCGCGAAGCAGAGCTGGATCGAGTTGGTCGACCACGGCGGCGGCGATGGCGGCGGGCTCGAAGCCGACAGCAAGCACGCGTTGATGTCGATGCCCGGTATCGCTTCTGCGATCGCCGAGGGCGAACGGATGCATGCAGCCGCACATCCCGAAGATGCGGGCCGGGGCATCGACGGCGTCGTTGCCAATCAATGCCTGATGTCGACGATGGGTTTCGCCGACGCGCTCTCCAAAGTCGGCGTAAAATATCTCGCGGCATCCCCCGAAACGATGATCTCGCCGGGAACGCCGAGCACCGTTGCCGCGAGTATCGCCGATAACGTCGAGAATCCATCGGCGATGGCGCGCGGCGTCGTCAGCGACGTTATGAAAGCCGATTACCGCATCGACGGCATGCCGTACGCGCCGGCCGCGGCATACGACGTGCTCGATCTCGCGCCGCAAAAGATCGGCGTTGCAGAGAATGCGATCAAAAAACTCGACGACGCGCTGGTACAAGCGGCCCATCACGGCGAGCGCACCGCGATTCGCAGCGACGTGGCGCGCGAAGACGGAATGGTGCGCTTTCCGGGCTCTGACGGCCTACCGTGGCACGCCGATCGCCCGGCGATTGCGACCTACGATCGCATCGCCGCCGATTCGCGACTCTCCGCCGAGGTGCGCGCCGACGCGACGAGCGCGGCGAGCGCAGTTCAGAACCTCGTACTCGCACATACCGAATCGAGTGCATATGCCCCGTTCGGCGGAAGCGATTATCGCGATGCCGTCGGCCCAACCGTGCATCTGCCGACCTCACCCTCGCAGGTCGATCCGTGGGCTCCGAAAGTGAGCGAGACGGCGAATGCGTTCTATCGTGCCACCGACGAGGATCAACTCGCCGGCGTGCTTGCATAAAGTAACGCAAGCTACACGCGCGAATCGCCGGCGGTCGGAGGATCGCCGGCGATTCGTTCTCGCTCCCGTCCTGGGATCTTTGAGCCGCTACATTACGCGGTAGCGGTTGGGGAGGGAGCAGCGCTCGGCGATGCACTCGGAGCCGCGCTCGGCGATGCACTCGGAGACGCACTCGGCGACGTGCTCGGGGACGTGCTCGGCGACGTGCTCGGCGACGCGCTCGGCGATGCGCTCGGGGACGCGCTCGGCGACGTGCTCGGCGACGGACTCGGGGCGCAGGTCGTGCTCGGTGCAGGCGAGCCGCTCTGCGCGGTGACCGCAGTTAACGGCGCTTCGATCGAGAGAATCTTCTGTCCGTTCGAGAAGAGCTCGAGATCGAGCCGCGCCGACGCGGCGAGAATCGGCACGCTGACCGGAGCATCGAACGGCGAGAAGCTCTGCTCGAATTGTGCTGCATTTTCGGAATCGTTCTGCTTCTCTTCAACATTGAGCGAGAGGTTCGGCGGTGCGCCGACTGCCGGTGCAATCGTGAGCGTCGTCGAGCAGGCAGAGATGACGATCGGCAGATTCGCCGGAAGCAGTCCATTATCGTTGCTATTGACGTCGGTCGCCTGACCGTCGCTCGGGTTCTCACTCTCGGTCTCTTGCGAGGCGTCACCGGGGTCGACTTTCCCATCGCCCTTATTGTCGGCGGAGCTCGTCACAGTCACGCTCGGCGGAGGCCCGGCGCTGTAGGTAACATCGGCGGAGGTTCCGTTCACCGCCGATGCAACGGTAACGGTAACGACGATCGCGCTTGCACCGCTACCGATGGTAACGGTCAGTACCGCGCCCGCCGGTACGCTCTGCGAAAAAGTAAGTTCGGCAAAACCGCTCGAATCAAGCGTGCCGGTCGCGACCGTTGCCCCGTTATAGGTGACGGTTACCGCTGCGCCCGAAGCGGTGTTTGAAGACATCGGTTGCCGGGCGACGGCGAACGGCAGCGAAGAACCCGATGCCGCCCCGACCGTCAGGCCGAGGTGCGAGGGGCTGCTCTGCGGAGCACTCGGCAAATTCGAAGTGCCGCCGGCTCCGGCGGCTCCACCCCCGCCGCAAGCGGCGAGCAGAAGCGAAGCGATCGCCACGGCGGCGAAGGGAACGAGTGGTGCGAACGGACGTCTGGACATGGGCGCTCTCCTTTGTGTCGTCTATACTTCCCCGAGAGCGCGAACCTTAAACAATCCTGAGGAAACTTT
>DAHUYY010000226.1 GCA_027306845.1 Vulcanimicrobiota bacterium
CGAAATATTCGCCGTCGGCGGATCGCTCGCGCGCGAGCTTCCCGGTTTCCAGCCGCGTTCGGGGCAGCTCGAGATGGCGCGCGCCGTCGAGGCAAGTTTCGCAAGCGGCTCGCACGTTTTGGTCGAGGCAGGAACCGGCGTCGGTAAATCCTTCGCCTACCTGGTCCCGGCGCTACGCAGCGGGAAGCGCGTAGTGATTTCGACCTCGACGATCACGCTCCAGCAGCAACTTTTCGGCAAGGATATCCCGATGGTGGCGCGAGCATTGGGGGTCGAGCCGCGCGTCGTGCTGCTCAAAGGTCGTGCGAATTATCTCTGTCGTGAGAAGTGGGAGCGCGCGCGCGGCGATCTCGCACTCTTCGAACGTCCCGAGATGTCGAAGTTGCGGCGCTGGGCGAACGAAACGACGACCGGAGATCGTTCCGACGTGCCGTTTCGCCTCGATTCCTTGCTCTGGGAGCGCTTCGATGCCGACGGTGACGATTGCATCGGCGAAGCGTGCGCGCATTTCGACGATTGCTTCTACTACCGCCGCCGTCGCGACGCCGAGGCAGCCGACATTATCGTCGTCAACCACGCGATTTTTTTTATCGATGCTTTTGTCGGCGGGCTGCTGCCGGCCTACGATTATGCGATTCTTGACGAAGCGCACACCTGTGAAGATATCGCGATGAACGTTTTAACCGCATCGCTTTCACGCCGAAGCATCGAGCGTACGTTTCGTCGGTTACGGCGCTACTTCACGCTGCCTGCTTCGCTAACCAAACAGATCGAAGAGCGCTATCGCGAACTCAGCGAGTGCGTCGCCGGGACGGGAAACGAACTGCTACGGCTCGACGAACGCCCCGAGATCGCCGCCGAGCTCGAGCGACTGCGCGATGCGCTCTATCACCTCGAAAATTGGGTCGCCGATAACGGTGCCTCGGCGCTGACGCGCCCACCGCGCGGCGATCTCGAACGTGAGACGCGGATCGCCGGGGCCGTGAAATCGCTGGCGGCGCAGGCGGAGGTGGTCGATCGTTTGCTCGCCCTCGACACCGAGTCGATTCGATGGGCGCAGTCGTCGCCGCAAGGGAGCGATCTGCACTGTACGCCGTTCGACGCCGCACCGATTTTGCGCGAGCTGCTCTTCTCGCGCACTCCTTGCCTGCTCACCAGCGCAACGCTCGCCCTCGGTGGCGATTTTAGCTACGTGCGCGCTCGGCTCGGTATCGACCTCGCAGAAGAGTTGGTCGCGGATTCCCCGTTCGATTATCGCGAGCAAGCACGGCTCTTCGTCGCGCCGGCCGATCTCGAACCTGACGACCCGGATTTTGTCATCCGCGCCTATGCGTTGTTGGAAGAGGCGCTCTCGTACTCGCGTGGCCGCGCATTCGTGCTCTGTACGTCTTTTCGCCGGGCAAATGAGTTCGGCGAGCGCCTGCGCGCGAGCGGCCTTCACCCCGTGGAGATCCAGCGGCCACGCGGCGGGATCGACCGCGACGGATTACTCCGCTGGTTCGCGAGCACGCCGGGCGCGGTGCTCGTGGGAACGCGAACCTTCTGGGAGGGCATCGACATGCCGGGCGAGCGGTTGAGTTGCGTCGTTATCGACCGCATACCATTCGCGCAGCCCGATCATCCGGTGCTCGACGCGCGCGTCCAGGCGCTCCGCGAGCGCGGCGAGGATCCATTCGCGCGGTTGCAGATCCCGGCGGCGACGATGTTGCTCAAACAGGGCTTCGGTCGCCTGATTCGTACGCGGAGCGATCGCGGCGCGGTCCTCGTTCTCGATGGGCGTTTGCAGGGAAAAGGATACGGTAAGCGCATGATCGCAGCGTTGCCGCCGGCGACGCGCATCGCTCACCTCGATGAATTACGGGAGTTTTTTCAAACGTGATACAACCGACGATACTCCGCCGCAGCCTCGCGCTGCTCTTGCTCGCCGTTTTTGCAGTCGTGCCGCTTCGCGCCGGCGCATGGGGAGAGAAGGGGCACGAGATCATCAACGATCTCGCGGCGACGAATCTTCCCGCCGAATTGCCGGCGTTTACGCGTACCCAGGCCGCGCGCCGCGAGTTACGTTATCTCGGCCCCGAGATGGATCGCTTGAAGGGCTCGGGTAGATCGTGGGATGCAGATCGCGACCCCGGGCATTATCTCGATATCGACGATAATGGAAAAATTGCGGGCGTCGTCTCGCTTTCGCACCTGCCGGCGAGTATGTCGGCCTACGAGACCGCCCTGCTTGCAGCGCGGACGACGCCCTATCGCGTCGGCTTTCTCCCCTATAGCATCGCCGACGGTTGGGAACAGCTTCGTACCGATTTCGCACTGTGGCGCGTCGACCGCTACGAAGAGCAACACGCCACGACGAAGGCCGCACGCGCCCGTGCCGATGCGCATGCGCGTTTGCGCGCGACGTTAACTTTACGCGATATCGGGGTGTGGGGGCATTTTGTTGCCGATGGTTCGCAGCCGCTCCACGTTACCACCCATTTCAACGGTTGGGGGAGCGGCCCGAATCCGCAGCATTTCCCGCAGCTCCGCGGCATTCACTCGCAGTTCGAGAGCGCGTTCGTCGACCGATACGAGAACGAAGCGGCGGTACAGCGCGATATTCCCGCGTACGTCGCCCTCGATCCGCAGCATCGAATTTCGCAGACGCGGCTCCTCGCGATCCTTGCCCGCTACCTTCGCGGAACCAATGCCGCCGTGGTGCCGCTCTATCGCATCGCCGCCGCAGGCGGCTTCGCGAGCGGCAGCGCGCAGGCGCGCGCTTTTACCGCCGCACAACTTGCGCGCGGTGCGACGATGCTGCGAAATCTTATCGCCTATGCGTGGGAAGATAGTTTGAATGAAAAAGTCGGCTATCCGGCCGTCTCGGTTCGCGCCATTCTCGCCGGTCGCGCGCGCATGCCGCAGTAGCGCTCCTTAAGAAAGTCATCACGTTCGTTAAAAATCGACTCACCGGCCCTTAAGACCGACGCGATAGCGTGAAGCGGGGGATGCGAGGTTCATCCCGCTCCA
>DAHUYY010000227.1 GCA_027306845.1 Vulcanimicrobiota bacterium
GTCTCTTGCCCAGCGTCCTGACGCTCGCCGATGACGATCGCTTCGGGACGCTGCTGCGCCTTGTTTTGGGCGACCAACGCCTTGTCTTGCGCCTCTTCCTCCTCGGTGATCGTCGTAATGCCGATCGGTGGGCGCGCTTGCGCGCTCGATGCCGCTTCGGCGGCGAGCTCTTTGAGTTGCGCGGTCTGTTCGGCTGCGGTGAGCGGGCCGCGGCGCTTCTTGGCGCGCCCGGCCCCGCCGGCGCGGCGGCGCTTTCCGCTCTCGTCGGCGATCGCCGCTCCGGCGGAGATCAGATCGGCGACCACGTAATCGTCGGCGTCGTCGATATCGAGAATGCGAATCTTCGCCGCGTTTCCGGAATGGTTGGCGGCATTTTCAACTTCGACGATACGGTCGCCGACGAGTGCTGCCGCCGAGGTTGCGTTGGGCAAACGCCCGGGAAGCAACTGCACTTCGACTTCATCGCCGACGCGAACGCGGCCGTCGCCGGCAGGCGCCGCCGCGCGGAATTCCGTGCGCGTCCGTTCGGGGTGAATCGCCGCGCTCGCGCGCACGTGCACCGTAATGCCGAGATCCTTCGCAAGCTGCGCGCACTCTTCTTCGTACCAAAACTCGAGTTGCGCGGCGACGCTCGGCGCCGCTTCGATGACGGCGTGGCGATGCCGGTCGTCGACGGCGTGCGCGCGTAAGTGGCGCAACGCCTCGATGGCGACCGACTGCGGCGACATGACCGTTCCCAGCCCCGCACAAGTCGGGCAGGTTCCGCGTAATTGGCCGGCGAGATCTTTTCCGACGCGCTTGCGCGTGAATTCGAGCAAGCCGAGATTGGAGAACGACTGAATGGTCGCGCGCGTACGATCGCGGCGCAAACCATCTTCGAGCGTCTTCAACACTTTGTTGCGCGCGGATTCGGAGCCCATATCGATGAAATCGACGACGATGATGCCGCCGATATCGCGCAGGCGAACCTGTCGCGCGATCTCCGCGGCGGCTTCGATGTTGGTTTTACCGATGGTGTCTTCGAGGTTTTTACCGCCGGTGAACTTCCCGGAGTTGACGTCGATAACCGTGAGCGCTTCGGTGGTTTCGATGACGATCGAGCCGCCCGAAGGCAGATTGATCTTCGGGTTCATCAGGCGTTCGATTTCGAGATCGATGCCGTAATCGTGAAACAACGAACGGCCGCCGTTATAATGTTCGATGCGATCGAGATATTGCGGGCCGAGCAGTTGTAAAAACTCGCGTACTTTACGGTGCTCTTCTTCGTTGTCGATATACACTTTGTCGACGTCGGCGGTGACGAAATCGCGCGCTGCTTTGAACACGAGATTCATATCTTTATGCAGCAACGAAGGCGCTTGCGCGCGCTTGAAGACTTCGAGAATGCCGTGCCACATGCGAATGAGCACGCCGAGATCGGCCATTAATTCCGCGTCGCTTACGCCCGCGGCAGCGGTGCGCACGACGGTCGCCATGCCTTCGGGGCGA
Organism: Vulcanimicrobiota bacterium; assembly: GCA_027306845.1. Lineage (GTDB taxonomy): Bacteria > Vulcanimicrobiota > Vulcanimicrobiia > Vulcanimicrobiales > Vulcanimicrobiaceae > JABEUX01. The sequence goes on from DAHUYY010000227.1 coordinate 1,489, forward strand.
ATGCGTTGCATGACTTTTTTCAGGCGTTCGCGTTCGGCCGCCGATTCGATTTTGCGAGATACGCCGGAATATTTTCCGGTCGGCATGAGAATGAGATAGCGCCCGGGCAACGAGATATTCGTGCTGATGCGCGCGCCCTTAAGGCCGCGCGGTTCCTTGACGATCTGCACGAGAATTTCGTCGTTGCGCTTGACTTTTTCACCGATGGTGAAGCCGCTGTGCCCCTGGGTGATTTCGACGTCACCGATGTTGAGGGGCTGTTTATTGATATCGTCGACGTAAAGGAAGGCATTGCGGCCGAGGCCGATATCGACGAACGCCGCGCCCATACCCGGGAGCACGTTGTGAACTTTGCCTTTGTAGATCGAGCCGATAACTTTCTCTTCACGCTCGATGTAGAGTTCGGCGAGCTCGCCGTCTTCCATGATAGCAACCCGGTTTTCCCACGGGTCGCTCGAGATCAGAATCTCGTTGCGCACGTATAAATTGTCCTTCTGGCGGGCGCACCGGCCGCCCGGCTACCGCTCAAACGCGCGACCCTGCGGGTGCTACCCGGGATCGCGACTTCGGCGAGCTCGCCTGTGACGGGCCATGCGCGCGACGCGCGTAAAATACTTTTCGCTCGGCGGCGGATCGCAAAGATGCGACTCGCTTCGTCGGCTTGAGCCGGGTCTTCCCGATGCGGCGATGCTTCACCTCTCGTTCGAGAAGGATTCGTTAGAGGACTCCTGCAGCGCGCAGGAATCAGCCACGAGACCATGCGCCATCTTCTCGCGATCGCCGCGTAATAGGGCGCGATGCGACAGCGTCTTTTGCGGTGACGCCTTGCTTCCGCAAAGGCGCGGGTCGCCAAATAGTGACCCGACGGTCTTTTTCCAAGGCCTGGTAATATCGCTACTCTCTAGCGCTTGCAATGCTCTGTATGGCGCGGCGACAAACCTGGCCGTCTCAACTGAGACACGTTCCAATCCCCCATCAGCGTGACCGGACGGTTGCGTTGATCGATTGCGTCTACCGCTTGCCTTTGAGAGGATTTCGGGCTCGATTTCGGGCTCGATTTCGAGCTGTCTAACGCGCTTTCGGCGCCGCGAGATTTTTTCGTTCTCCGCCGATTTCGGGACGTCAAATCGCCGACCGCTATCGAAATCACCCTGCTGGCATCGATACGAGATTGTTTGGGGCGAAGGCTGGAAGTCTTGAGCAACCGGACTGGCGGGCCGACCCGACCGCACAAGGTCGACAATTTTCCTCCTGAACTCTGACGGAGAGGAGGGATTTGGGGCCATGGGCCCCCCTTTCGCCGCTTAGCGACAAGGCTCCGCGAAACTGAGCCATCTTCACTTTCAGTATTTCTGATATACGTTTTGCATTAGTGCTTCGACATGCGCCGATGCATCAAGCTCTCCGATCGCAAGCGCGTTCGGATGGCCTGCACCGTTTCGAAGTTTCAACGCCTGCTCCAGTCGCTGTTTGACGCTCTTGCCAAAAACCGATATCGCCGTACAGATTTGCAGGA
>DAHUYY010000228.1:0-269 GCA_027306845.1 Vulcanimicrobiota bacterium
AGCCGTCGGAACGCAAGCTCACGCGAATTTCACCATCGAACGCCTTAAAGAGCGCCGCGGCATGCACGCCTTCGACGCGCAACAGCACGTTGACGAGATCTTCGCTATCCTCACCATCGGCGCCGGTGCGCGCGAGCATCGGTTCGTCGATATACGAATAACAATAGCGTCCTTCGCTCGAAAAGCGCATCACGGCCAGCACCTCACCGAGCAAACGGATCGCGGCTATGCGCTTGTTGCCGAATATCTCATCGGTAATGCGCTCTTTA
>DAHUYY010000228.1:279-2990 GCA_027306845.1 Vulcanimicrobiota bacterium
CGCCCGCACGCATGAGCTCCGCCGAGAGCTCCAGCGTCTGCGGCGTCGTATTGCTATGCATGAAGCCGCCGGTGTCGGTCATGATCGTGGTCAGAATACAGGTAGCGATTCGCGCATCGATAGGGATTCCTAATGCGCGCAGAATCCGCACGACGACGGTTCCCGTCGAAGTTTCCTCCGGAATGACCAAATTATATGCGCCGAAATGCGCGTTACCGAGGTGGTGATCGATATCGAGCATGTTTTCGCGTTGTAGCGGCGGCAAAAACTCACCCGCTCGCGCCGGGTCGCTCATATCGCAAAAAACAAAGAGCGTGTCGGGAGGAAGGCCGGCGGGCAGCGCGCGTGCGACGCACTCCGAATCGGGAAGAAAACGGAGATTGCGCGGCACCGGGTCTTGCTGAAAATACGCGACGCGTTTCCCGAGTTGCTTGAGCGCTAACCCAAGCGCGAGCCCCGCCCCCAGCGTGTCGCCGTCGGGTTTCACGTGGCTTACCATCACGAACGCGTCGCGACGGCGCAGTTCCTCGACGACTAGCGCGAGATCATCGGTCTTCGGTTGTGCTTGCATCCTGGCTCTCCTCATCGGGTGGGGCCGGCGCTCGGCGCAGCGCATCTTCGCGCATCGTCCGCGCGAGCTCGATCGCGCGTTCCACCGAGCGATCCTCGACGAAAAGCAATTCAGGGGTATACCGAAGGTCGATGCGGTGGCCGAGCTCCCCGCGCAAAAAGCCCTTCGCGCTTTCGAGTGCGTCGAGCGTCTGGCGCGCCGCATGGCGATCTCCGATCACCGAGACATAGACCTTGCAGAAGCGGAGATCGTCGGTCACTTCAACCCGGGTAACGGTCGTGAAGCCCAAGCGCGGATCCTTTAGCTCTTGGGCGATCAACGTGCCGAGGATGCGCTGGATCTCATGATCGATCCGAGCGAGGCGTTGGGCCTTCACGCAGCCGCCTTACGAGGCCCCGACAAGTTCGGCCGCGACTTGCTCGGTCGTAAAGGATTCAATGATATCGCCGTCTTTGAGATCGCTAAACCGTGCGACCTGGATGCCGCACTCGAAGCCCTCGGCGACTTCGCGAACGTCATCTTTGACGCGTCGCAGGCTCTCGATCTCGCCGGTAAAGACGACCGTGCCATCGCGCAGGACGCGGATCTTCGAATTACGCAGAATCTTGCCGTCGCGCACGTAACAGCCGGCGATCGTACCCACCTTGCTGACCTTAAATATCTGCCGTACTTCTGCGTGGCCGAGCGTCACTTCACGCACGACCGGCGCGAGCATGCCGCGCATCGCCTTCTTGAGATCGTCTTCGATATCGTAGATCACTTGGTAGAAGCGAAGATCGACGCTCTCGTTATCGGCCAAACGTTTCGCCGTTTCGTCGGGACGAACGTTAAAGCCGATCAACACGGCGTTCGAGGCACTCGCGAGGTTGACGTCGTTCGGCGTAATCGCGCCGACGCCGCCATGAATGACGCGAATCTCGACGTCGTCGTTGGAGAGCGACTCCATGCGCGCACGAAGCGCCTCCACCGAGCCCTGGCCGTCGGCCTTGACGATGATGTTGAGGGTTTTCTTTCCCTCGGTCGGCATCGACATAAAGGTCTCGAGCGAGACTTTCTGCGTCGTTGTCGCCGCAATGCGCACGTCGCGTCGACGCGATTTACGCTTATCGGCTGCTTCGCGCGCGACGCGTTCGTCGCTGACGACGACCAGCGTATCGCCGGCAGCCGGGATATCTTGCAGGCCCATCACTTCGACCGGAATCGAAGGCCCGGCCTTCTTTACCTGGAGTCCCTTGTCGTCGATGAGCGCGCGCACTTTACCGAAGGTTCCACCGACGACGACGATATCGCCGACGCGCAGCGTCCCCGTCTGCACGAGCACGGTCGCGACCGCACCACGGCCGCGGTCGAGCGACGACTCGATCACGACGCCGCCGGCGCGACGGTTCTTATTCGCCTTGAGATCGCGAATATCGGCCTCAAGCAACACGGTTTCGAGGAGATGATCGATCCCATCGCCGGTTCGCGCCGAAACCGGCACCATCTCGGTCTTTCCGCCCCAATCGACCGGTTGCAAACCGAGTTCGGAGAGTTGTTGTTTGACGCGATCGGGCTGGGCATCGGCTTTATCGATCTTATTGATCGCAACGACGATCGGCACGCCCGCCGCTTGCGCATGGTTAATCGCTTCGCGCGTCTGCGGCATAACGCCGTCATCGGCGGCGACGACTAAGACAGCGACATCGGTAACGCGCGCACCGCGCGCACGCATCGCGGTAAAGGCTTCATGCCCCGGAGTATCGATGAACGTGATTTTGCGATCGTTATGCTCGACGGTGTACGCGCCGATCTTCTGAGTGATACCGCCGGCTTCACCTGCGGCGACGTCAGCACGCCGAATTCTATCGAGCAATGAGGTTTTTCCGTGATCGACATGGCCGAGCACCGTTACGACGGGCGGGCGCGGCGTCATCATTTCGGGACGATCTTCTTCTTGTTCGACCGTGACTTCTTCGCCGGCTTCTTTAACAACAGCGTTGAACCCGAATTTCTTCGCGACGGCAGTTGCAACGTCAGCTGGGATATTTTGGTTGATCGTCGCCATCGTACCCATCTTGATGAGTTCGGTAATCACGTCTTTGGCAGGCACGATCATCGAGGTCGCAAGTTCTTGCACCGTCAACAGGTCGGGAATCTCGAT
>DAHUYY010000229.1 GCA_027306845.1 Vulcanimicrobiota bacterium
CACGACGCGAACGATGTTGCGCTCTACGAAAGAAAAGCGCGCGAGTATGGGTTGTTCGCTACCGCGGGCGCCGATTTCCACGACATTCGCTACCATACGCGTGGCGTCGGTATGGAGATCGACAGCGCGGCGCTCGCTCCGTTTTTCGAGCGCGTCGGGTTAGCGTAAAACGCGTGCGATTAGCGACTGCGCTCGGCGATCTCCGCGCGTAGGGCGACGATTGCATCGCGCGCGCGCAGTTCGAGACGCTCCAACGCTGCTCGCTGCCGCGCCACGAGCAACTCGTCGCGGAGGTAGCGATGGTTGACGCGGACGTTGTAGGCGGCCGCGGCGAGCCCAGCGGCGGCGAACTCTCCGGCGCAGCCGACATCGCTGAGCAGATGGGGGTTGGGATGTTCGAGCAGCAGCTGTGCCTCGTCGAGGGTGCGCAGCGCGAGCTCGGCGGCGCGCAGCGGTTCGCCGGCGGCATGGGCGAGCGCGGCCTGCAACCGCTCGTGGCGCTCCCGCGCCTGCTCCGGGGTGCCCTTGGGCAGCCCCATCGCGGCGACGACCGCGCCGTAGGCTTCCTCGTCCCGTATCCGGGCATCGGCGAGCGCGGCGCGCAGGCGCTCGGCGTTCTCGATCCGTTCGGCGAACCAATCGCGCCAGGGGGCGTAGTCCTTGCCCTCGATACAGATGCGGGCGACCATGGCGACCAGGGCGGCCCCGAGGGCGGCGACGAGGCAGGCCGCACTTCCACCCCCCGGGGTGGGGGCGCTGGAAGCAAGTTGGTTTAAGTAGTCGTCGAGCGTTTTCACAGGGCCTAGAGTTATTCGGTTACGAAACCATCGTCCTCGTCTCAACAAGGAGAAAATTCGTGTCACCATCGGTTACCCTCGCGGGGGATGTCAAAGATCGCGCTCTCGCCGAGCAAGGTCGCTCCCGCATTGCCTGGGCCGGAGCCTATATGCCGGTCCTCGCCCAGATCAGAGATCGTTTCGAGGCGGAGAAGCCGCTCAAGGGCGTCCGAATAGGCGCCTGCTTGCATGTCACGACCGAGACCGCGAACCTGATGCTCGCGCTCCAGGCCGGCGGCGCGGAGATCGCGCTCTGTGCCAGCAACCCGCTATCGACGCAAGATGATGTCGCCGCGGCGCTCTGCGAGTACGGCATCCCGACCTACGCCATCAAAGGCGAAGATAACAGCACCTATTACTCGCATATCGAATCGGTTATTGCGACGAAGCCGCAGATGTCGATGGACGACGGCTGCGATTTGGTGACGACGATCTATACCAAACACAACCATCTGCTTAAAGAGATGATCGGCGGTTGCGAAGAGACGACCACCGGCGTCATTCGCCTCAAGGCGATGCAGAAAGACGGCGTGTTGCCCTACCCGGTCATCGCGGTGAATAACGCGTTGACGAAGCACATGTTCGACAATCGGTACGGCACCGGGCAGTCGACGCTCGACGGCATCATCCGCGCGACCAACGTGTTGCTCGCCGGGCGTACGCTCGTCGTCGTCGGCTATGGCTGGTGCGGGCGCGGCGTCGCATCGCGCGCGGCCGGAATGGGCGCGCATGTCGTCGTTACCGAAGTCGATCCGCGTAAAGCGATCGAAGCGGTGATGGACGGCTACCGCGTTATGCCGATGGCCGAAGCGGCGAAAATCGGCGACGTCTTCGTGACGGTGACCGGCAACTATCACGTCATCTCCGAAGCGCACTTCAAGTTGATGAAGGACGGCGCGATCGTCTGTAATTCGGGGCATTTCAACGACGAGCTCGATCTCGACGGCATCAAGAAGTTGAGCAAGTCGATGCACGTTCCGCGCACGTTCGTGGAGCAGTACGAAATGCACGATGGGCGCAAGGTCTGCATTCTCGCCGACGGCCGACTGGTGAACCTCGCAGCAGGCGAAGGGCACCCGGCGGCGGTGATGGATATGTCGTTTGCCAACCAGGCGATGGCAGCGGGGCATCTCGCCAAACATCACGCGCAGATGAAGAAGCAGGTCTACGACGTGCCGGTAGAGATCGACGAAGAAGTCGCGCTCTTGAAGCTCGCTTCGATGGGCGTCGAGATCGACACGCTGACCCCCGAACAGCAGAAATATATGGCTTCGTGGAGCGAGGGAACGTAAGAAAATGGCATACCGTAGATTATTTACGTCGGAATCGGTGACCGAGGGTCACCCCGACAAAGTCGCCGATCAAATCTCCGACGCGGTGCTCGACGCGCTGCTGAAGGAAGATCCGCATTCGCGCGTCGCGGTGGAGACCTTTGCAATTACCGGGCAGATTCACATCGCCGGTGAAGTCTCGACGAAAACCTACGTCGATATCCCGCGCATCGTGCGCGAGACGATTAAGGAGATCGGCTACGATCGCTCGGCGGTCGGGTTCGATTACGAGACCTGCGGCGTGAGCGTCTCGATCGACGAGCAGTCGCCCGATATCGCGATGGGCGTCGACCGTTCGCTCGAAGCGAAGGGCGGCGAGGACGATCCGTTCGAGCTCACCGGCGCGGGCGACCAGGGCATGATGTTCGGCTACGCCTGCCGCGAGACGGCGGAGCTCATGCCGCTGCCGATCGTGCTGGCGCACAATCTCACCCGTCACCTCGCCGCGATGCGCAAGAACGGGACGATTCCCTATCTGCGCCCCGACGGCAAATCGCAGGTGACGGTCGAGTACGACGGCAACACGCCGGTCGCCGTCGATGCGGTGGTGATCTCGACGCAGCACGATCCCGATATCGCGCTCGACGTCATTCGCCGCGAGATCGCCGATAAGGTGATCGCACACGTGATTCCGAGCAACCTGCGCAGCGAGCGCACGCGCGTCTTCGTCAACCCGACCGGGCGTTTCGTAATCGGTGGGCCGAAGGGCGATGCCGGCCTGACGGGGCGCAAAATTATCGCCGATACCTACGGCGGCATGGCCCGTCACGGCGGCGGTGCGTTCTCGGGCAAGGACCCGACGAAGGTG
>DAHUYY010000022.1 GCA_027306845.1 Vulcanimicrobiota bacterium
GCGCCCGACGCGGTTATTGCTTCGCGTCGGATCGTTCACAAAACACCAACCGGTCGGTGCAAAGGTTTGGACGCGCAGCATGTTGGCCTTTGCCCACAGCACGCCTTGGTTGACGTCGTGGCTCGGGGTGCGCAGAACGGACTGCGAAAGAAAGCCCCAATAATATGCCGAGGTTTCGTGAAGTGCTTTTTTACCCGACGGGCAGCGCTTTCGCGCCTCGGTAAGATCGGTGAGGGAGACGGGAGAGAGAACGCAGAGGTATTCAACCCAACGCTCTTCGTCGGGCTGGAGATCGATCGCTGTGTGTAATGCCCCGACAGGATCGGATCCGATGGATTCGACCGTGTTTGAAAGCATGCCGGGTGATTCGTGCGCAACGAGCCTCGCGCGGTCGGAATTCGTATTCCAACTCGTTGCGGGCGCGAGCGTGGCGAAGAGACGGACGTGGGACGGGACGCTCTGGTTCCAAACGACGATGCCGCCCAGTTCGGCGTCAAAACGTACCTGAACGTCTTGCGACGTGTTGCCGCGCAATTCGCAAAATCCGTAAATATCGAACGAAACCGCGGCCGCCGATGTATTTTTGAGGTGCACGCGATAGTACGCTGCAGGGGGCGGAACCGAAGCGGCGTCGTGCCGGCCCGCGTTATAGGCAAAGACTTGCTCGTGAACGTGGACGCCGTTGTTGAGTTGGTATGCGTAATCCTGGCGCTCGGGGTGGATGTGAAACTCACCGCCGTGGCGAGTTAAGCGAAGGGTGCTGCGCCGATCCCAGAAGGAGACGCCAAGTGCGCCGAAATAGTCGAAGCCGGCGTCGGGGCTATAGATTTTGGCGATGGCACCGGTAGGCTTCAAAACGACCGTACAGCGAGGTGCACCGAGCGTACTCCCTTGCGCCATTTGATCGTCGTCGAGAATATAGGCGAAGTGTGGATTCGCCGCGCTTCCGCTCGAGAGGTCGGTGGTTGTGTCGACGATGTCGTAGCGCGTCATTACAGCGAGCCGGCCTGACGCATCATGCCGCCGTCGATGACGACGGTCGTCCCGGTCATATAGCCGGCGGCATCGCTGCAGAGCCAGAGGACCAACCCTGCAACCTCTTCGGGTTTGCCCCAGCGCTGTAAAGGAATTTCGGCGAGTAACTCGCTATCGAGCGTTTTGTTCGCAATCGTTGCGGCGTCCATCGGCGTATCGATCGCTCCCGGCGCAACGTTGTTGACGGTGATGCGGTGCTGTGCGAGTTCGACGGCGATGGTACGCGCGAGCATGCGCAGCCCGCCTTTCGACGCACAGTATGGTGCGTTCGTCGGCGCAGCGACCTCTTCGTGAATCGAAGAGATGTTGACGATACGGCCGCCGTGGCCTTGCGCGATCATCTGCTTCGCTGCCGAGCGACTACAATAGAACGGGCCGCTCAAGTTGACCGCGATCTCTCGCTGCCAAACCTCGTCGGGTGTATCGACGAACGGATAGCGTGCTTCGATTCCAGCGTTATTGACGAGAATATCGAGCCGACCGAATCGTGCAACGGCCGCTGCGACGAGCCGATCTGCGTCGGCGGGCATCGCGACGTTCGCCTCGCAAGCGATCGCCGCGCTACCGCGGCTCGCCAACTCGGCGACGAGCGCCTGGGCCGGAGCGGCGTCGCCGACGTAGTCGATGACGATATTGATTTCGGCGGCGGAGAGTGCGCGAACGATAGCCGCGCCGATCCCAGTCGCTCCGCCCGTAACGACGGCGGTGCGTTCTTGCGATAACATGATCGTTCGCTGTGCCCTACCCGGCGAGCTTCTCCTCCACAAGCAAGCCCTTGCGTGGAGCGTCGAGACCGAGTGAAAGAAAATTCAACGGCCCGCCGCGAGGCGAGCCGTTGATTGCGTTGCGCGTTATACGCTTTGCGTTACGGGCGGCACTTCCGTCCGTGACAGATCGGCGTCGGCGTCGGGGCCGGCGTCGGGCTGGAGGTCGGAACCGGAGTCGGCGTCTGAGCCGGCGTCGGCGTGGGAGCCGGTGTCGGGCTCGTCGTCGGAACCGGTGAAGGCGTCGGGGTCGGTCCAACCGATCCGTAGGTGATCGCACAGCCGCTGCTCGCGTTGCTCCAGAGCGGCTGAACCGGGTAGCTCTGGCCGTTCGGGAACGTGTAGTTCTGGAGGTTCGTCCAGGCGCACTTGTCGCCGATCTCCGAACCGCTCGAATCGAGCCAGCCGTTGCCGGCGCCCGGATCGGTCTGCGTCTCGGCCTCTTCATGGCCGCCGACGATCGAAACGCCGTCGAGCGTTCCCGGCGAGTTCACCGAACCAACACCGCAGCCGGTTCCCGCATCGGGGGTGTACGGCAGGTTGGTGTAGGCGAGCGGATTGCCCGAGGGATCGGTCGTGGTGTTGTGATAGCCGCACCACTGCGTCGCAAAACCGCTCTGCGTGTAGCCGGTCGGCGTTACGACGATAAAGTTCGCGTTCGAACTATAGGTGCCGAAATGCGCCGCCGCAGTGAGGGCTTCCGCAGCCACTTGCGCGTCGGTGTAGGTTTTCGGAGGCACGGAGCTGTCGTACCACACGCCCGCGTACTGCGGATTGGTGTTGGCGATGTAGGTCGTCGCGCCGCCGAGCGTCTGGTAATACTGCGTGTCGGTATTAACCCAGAGGCTGCCGCCGATCGACTGCATGTAGCCCGTGAGGTAGGCGGCTAATCCGTCGGGATCGGCCGTCGTGTCGCTCTGGCTCTGCCATCCCCAGAACACCAGGTAGACTTGCGGCGCGGTCTGCACCGGGCCGCCGTTATAGAGCAGATTCGAGGTCGTCGCGCGCTGCGCCGACATCGTCGTGCGTGCGTTCGGGCCCCACTGGAAACTCGGATGCGATGATAAATAATTGCGTGAATAAAAAATCTGCGGTTTTCCGACGCGCACCGATTGCGCCGAGACGCGATTCGGGACGGGGTTCGATGCCGTGTTGCCGCTCTGCGGGAGCATCGAGCTGCTGTGCCCTCCGCTACAGGCAGCGAGAATAGACGATGCAGCAAGCATCGCCACAAGAATTCTACCGGGTGTTCTCAAACGAGGATCCTCCCCTAAGAGAGTCGAGTGTAGCAAGCAGTGCAGCAGATACGGAGAGGAAGGAGCAGAGAGAGGTACCTGCTGCTCCGACTTACGTTGTATTCGAAAGCTGAGTATCCTCTGAATTTCTAACAAAAGATTTACAATAGCGGCTCCAGACAGATAGGTGTAATCTGTCACTTACGGAGTCGCATGCGCGTCCGCACCGGTTCGAGGACGCATCGGGAAGGGCGCGAAGCCTAGAGGCCCACGGGAGCCCACGATTGGGCTGAGAGGGCGGAGTCAATCCGCCGACCGTCGCACCTGATCCGGGTCATGCCGGCGGAGGAAGATATACGATGAAAGTTTATGCAAACGGGAGCGCACCCTCGATTCGTGTGCCGATGCGCGCGATCGCGCTGACCGACGGAAGCACGCACACCGTCTACGATACCAGCGGCCCCTACGGCGACGAGAGCGTCGTCACCGATATTCGCCGCGGCCTTTCGCCGCTGCGCGCGGAATGGATCGCCGGGCGTGGCGACAGCGTCGAACTCGACGCGCCGACCTCGGTCTATCAACGCGGGCGCGAGGCGATGCGCGAACTCGATGAGATTCGCTTCACGCAGCCGCGCCGGATTCGGCGTGCGAAGCCGGGCGCAAACGTTTCGCAGATGCACTACGCGCGCCGCGGGGAGATCACGCCGGAGATGGAGTTCATCGCGATACGCGAGGGGCTCGCTCCCGAATTCGTTCGCGACGAAGTCGCACGAGGGCGCGCGATCATCCCGAGCAATATCAACCATCCCGAGAGCGAACCGATGATTATCGGGCGCAATTTCCTGGTGAAAATCAACGCGAACATCGGGAATTCGGCGGTCGCGTCGTCGATCGACGAAGAGGTCGAGAAGATGACCTGGGCGACGAAGTGGGGCGCCGACACGGTGATGGATCTTTCGACCGGCAAGAACATTCACGAAACGCGCGAGTGGATTTTACGCAATTCCCCGGTGCCGATCGGCACGGTGCCGATCTATCAGGCGCTCGAAAAAGTAAACGGCAAAGCCGAAGAGCTGACGTGGGAACTCTACCGCGATACCCTTATCGAACAGGCCGAACAGGGCGTCGATTACTTCACCATTCACGCCGGCGTTCTGCTGCGCTACGTTCCGCTGACGGCAAATCGAATTACCGGCATCGTATCGCGAGGCGGATCGATTCTCGCGAAGTGGTGCCTCGCCCATCACCAGGAGAATTTTCTCTACACGCATTTCGAAGAGATCTGCGAAATCATGAAAGCCTACGACGTCGCGTTTTCGCTCGGTGACGGGCTGCGCCCGGGTTGTCTCGCCGACGCCAACGACGCGGCGCAGTTCGGCGAGCTCGAAACGCTCGGCGAGCTCACCGAGATCGCATGGAAGCACGACGTACAGACGATGATCGAAGGCCCCGGGCACGTACCGATGCATTTGATTAAAGAGAATATGGATAAACAGCTCGAGCTCTGCCACGAAGCCCCGTTCTATACGCTAGGGCCATTGGTCACCGATATCGCGCCGGGGTACGATCACATCACCAGCGCGATCGGTGCGGCGATGATCGGCTGGTTCGGGACGGCGATGCTCTGCTATGTGACGCCGAAAGAACATCTCGGTTTACCCGATAAAAAAGACGTAAAAGACGGCGTGATTGCATACAAAATCGCCGCGCACGCGGCCGATATTGCAAAAGGGCATCCACGCGCTCGACATTGGGATGACGTACTTTCGAAGGCGCGTTTTGAATTTCGTTGGGAGGATCAGTTCGATCTCTCGCTCGATCCCGAAACCGCGCGCGCGGTCCACGACGAAACGCTGCCTGCGCCCGGGGCGAAGATCGCGCACTTCTGTTCGATGTGCGGGCCGCATTTCTGTTCGATGAAAATCACGCAAGAGGTTCGGGAGTACGCGCAAGCGGGGATGGAGGAAAAGAGCCGCGAGTTTATCGAACGTGGCGCCGACGTCTACGTAGCGACCACGTGATCGCAGCGGTGCTGCTCGACCGCGACGGCACGATCGTGCGCGACGAGCCCTATAACGGCGATCCCGCGCTGGTGGAAGCACTGCCCGGTGCGAAGGCCGCGCTCGACGAATTGCGCGGGCTTGGGCTCGGCGTTGCGATCGTCAGCAATCAATCGGGGGTTGCGCGCGGCATGATTTCGCGCGCGGCGGTCGAGGCGGTCAACGCGCGCGTCGTCGAGCTGCTGGGCCCGTTCGATGTGGTGCTCTTTTGCGCGCACGGCCCGGAGGACGGTTGCGCGTGTCGCAAACCAAAACCCGGGATGCTGCTCGAGGCGATGCGCGTGATGGGGGTCGATCCGCACGAATGCGTGATGATCGGCGACAAAAACGATGATATCGAGGCGGCGCACGCCGCCGGCGTGCGAGCGCTGAAGGTCGACGCCAACGTCGGGCTCGCGCACGCAATGCCGGCGCTGCGCTGTCTCTACGGCGAACCGGGAAATGGCGATGAAACGGAGTAGCGCGCGAAGCGCTCGGATCGAGGCGCCGCCGTTGTCACCCCGAGTAGGGCGCGTTAGCGCCCGTATCGAGGGGCGCCCTCGCGTTCGCCTGCGCTGCACCGCTCCTCGCTAGACGCTCGCGGCTCGGACAAGCAATGTCAGGGTCCTCGCCGCTCGCTTAAGCGCTCGTCGGGTGCACGCAGGCTCCGTTCGCGCACGCGGTTCCGTTGTCACGCCGAGTAGGTTGCTTTGTCACGCCGAGTAGGTTGCGAAGCAACCGTATCGAGGCGGATGCGTTCCCTCGATACGGCCCCGTTGGGGCCTACTTGGGATGACACAGCGGCGGGGCCTACTCGGGATGACATCGCGGCGGTGCTTACTCGGGATGACGGCGACGCCGATGAACGCTGCTGCTACGGCGATCCGATGCGATCGGTGGACGAGATCCAGTAACGTTCGTCGGGCGCAGGGTTGCGTAGCGAGAGCTCGCGCGTTGCGTGGACGCTCCGCGCTATGCGGCGCCAAACGCGCGTGACTTTCACCACGTAATGCTGCGTCTCGTAATACGGAGGAATGCCGCCGTATTCCACCACCGCCTTCGGCCCGGCGTTATAGGCGGCGATCGCATTGCGGTAAGGGTGATGGGTCTTTGCGAAACGCTGCACTTGCTCGCTGAGGTAACGCGCGGCGCCGGAGAGATTTTGCACGGGATCGCGCGGGTCGATGCCCATGCGGGCCGCGGTTCCCGGCATGAGCTGTCCTAATCCGACGGCGCCCGCCCACGAGCGTGCGTGCGTGTGCCAGCTCGATTCCACCGTGACCAGAGCAACGAGTAAATTCGCATCGATGTGATAGTGCCACGCGCTGCGCAGCGCATGGAGCGCGAGTTGCTCGCGCTGCCAACGGGGCATCTGCGGATTGACCTTCTGCAAAAAGCGTGCATAGGCGCGGGCGTTGCCGATCGTCGCGGGAATCGGCTGAGGCCGTGGAGCCGCGAGGAGGCGGTGCGGCGCAAGGACGAGCAGGCCCACAGCAAACGCCGCGGGGAGCAGGGTTCGATATCTCCGCATGGAGGCCGAGGGTTCGCGGCGTGCCGAAGAGAGCCCTATGAGCCGCTTTTCGCAGATGAGCCCCACCGGTAAACGTGCCTGGGGGGTCGGATTGATCCTTTTTTTCGTCGTACTCATAGGTGCAATCGGCTATTCCCAGTGGTACGCGATTCACGTCAACGTGCCGCACTACGAACGGACCGGCACCCCATAGCGGCAGGATAGCCTCGTGCTTCTACCGCACTTCCTTAATAAAGGGTGGAGGGGTTCACCCGGCGTCGGCACGGCGCGAAGCGCCCGCAGCGGGCCAATGACTCCTGACGAGCTATCGAGTTCTTCAGAGGGAGCCCGCCAATCATGATGACACGCATGCAACTCCTACGCGTCTACCTCAACGAAGGGGATCGCCTCGACGATCGCCCGGCCTACGCCGCGCTCGTGGAGCGATTTCGAGCGGCGGGGGTGGGTGGCGCGAGCGTCTTTAAGGGGATCGAGGGTTTCGGAAACCGACGCATCGTGCATACCGCGCGCGTCTTCGATCTCTCAACCGATCTCCCGGTCGTGATCGAAGTGATCGCGAGCGCCGAACAGATTGCCGCGATCCTTCCCGTCGTCCGCGCGAGCCTCGCGGAGGGGCTGCTCACGCTCGAAGCGGTCGATCTGCTGCGCCTCGGTTCCGTGGCGGGCGCGTAAGTGGGGCTGAAAGCGATCCTCGCCGTCGCCTTAGGTGGAGGCCTCGGCTCGGCGTTACGCTATGCCGTGAATTTTCTCGTCGTGGCGCGTTTCGGGCCGGGCGTCCCACTCGGTACGCTGCTCATCAATATATCCGGCAGTCTGCTCATCGGGGTGGTTGCCGAACTCGCAACGACCTCATCGCTTGGAACGGCGCCGTTACTCCGTCTCTTTCTCGCCGTCGGTGTCCTCGGCGGCTATACGACGTTTTCAACCTTCGCACTCGACACGGTGACGCTCGTCGGCGATCGCGCGCTTGGAACCGCGGCGATCTACGCCGTTGGGAGCGTGGCGATCGGCGTGCTTGCTGCCTTTGCTGGGCAAGTACTCGTGCGCTTGGCGATCCGATAAACTCTTTCCAGGCTTTGCGAGCTCCTTACACGATGACGGCAACCCGCGTATTTCCGAGCGAGTTATGCTGCGTGGTTCCAGCCGGCGGGGTCTTCCCCGCGCGTAGAGATCATCGTTTCAGAAGGAGCATTCATGCACGATCAAGATTTGCTCGAACGAGTCGAAGCAATGAGCGCACAGGAGATCGACGGGTTGCCCGTCGGCGTTATCACCTTAGGGCTCGACGGCAAGATTCTTCGTTATAATCGCACCGAGGCTGAGATGGCGCGCCTCGATCAGCGGTCGCAAGTAGGCCGAAACTTCTTCACCGAGGTTGCACCCTGCACCGCGAACCCGGAATTTCAGGGGCGATTCACGACCCTCGCCGGGAAGTCGAGCGGCGGTATCGAGACCTTCGATTACACCTTCCGTTTTGCTTGGGGTGCGCAGCGCGTACATATCACGTTCGTGCACAAAGCAGGGCGCGACGACGTGGACGTGCTGATCACGCGGATGTCCGCCTAAAACTGCGGCGAATCGCCGAGTTTTGAGCAATATTTGAGGCCGCGCTCGCAGGAGCGCGGCTTTCGTTCTAGGACTTTCCGAGCAAGAATCATGACGCTCTTCTCGAGGAGGTTCTCGTTGTCTCGCACACCTATACGCTGGGCGCTCGCCGCCGCAGCCCTTTTTGCACTTAGCCTACCATCGTTCGCGCGCGCCGCGGGCGCGACGGGCGCTCCTCCCGCCAAGAGCGCGGTGAAGGCTTCGCCGAAGCCGACGCCCACGCCGACCCCCCCGCCACCGTACGAGCAAATACAATGGCGCGAGATCGGCCCCGCCGCAGGCGGCGGACGCGTGACCTCGGTCGCCGGTTCGGCGACGAACGTGAAGCTCTATTACGTCGGCTCTGCCGGGGGCGGAGTGTGGAAGACGATCAACGGCGGCTTTACGTGGACGCCGGTCTTCGCGAATCAAAAAGTAGCGGCGATCGGTGCGGTGAGCATCGATCCCAGCAACGACAATACCGTCTGGGTCGGAACCGGCGAGAGCAATCCTCGCAACGATGTCAGTTACGGTGACGGTCTTTATAAGTCGACGAACGGCGGCATCACGTGGAAACGGGTCGGCCTCAAGGGCGTCCGTTCGATCTCTCGTATCGTCGTCGACCCGAAAGACGGCAACCACGTCGTTGTGGCGGCATTCGGCGACCCCTATCGAAACAGCGTTCATCGCGGCGTCTACGTCACGTTCGATGGCGGAAAGAGCTGGAAGAAGACGCTCTATCTCGCGCCCGACAGCGGTGCGAGCGACCTTGCAATGGTGCCGAGCGATCCGAACGTCGTCTATGCCGGCATGTGGGAGTTCCGGCGTAAACCGTGGACCTTCCGCAGCGGCGGCCCAAACGACGGGCTCTATAAATCGATCGACGGCGGAAAGACCTGGACGAAACTCGTCGGGAATGGTTTACCGCGCGGCATTACCGGGCGCATCGGGCTCGCCGTCTCGCAGAGCGATCCGAACTACGTGTATGCGTTGATCGAAGCCGCGCACGGCATTCTTTGGCGCAGCGAGGACGCCGGTAAGAGTTGGAAGATGGTCAGCGATAATACGCTCGTCGACCAACGTCCGTTCTATTTCACGCATATCGCAGTCGATCCGAAAAACCCGAAGAAGGTCTACGCCGTCTCGGAAATGACCTCGGTCTCCACCGACGCAGGCAAGACGTTTCATCCGATCGCCCGCGCCGTGCACGTCGATTACCACGCGATCTGGATCGCACCGAACGATCCCTCGCGCATCATGCTCGGCGAGGACGGCGGATACGCCCTCACCGTCGACGGCGGTGCCAACTGGTTCTTCTCGAAGAACTTACCGATCGCGCAGATCTATCACGTCGGGCTCTCCAACGAAAATCCTTACGAAGTCTGCGCCGGTTTACAGGATAATAATGCGTTCTGCGGGCCGGAAAATTCACTCGACCCCAGCGGGCTGCTCAATAAGTATTGGAAAGTCAGCGTCGGCGGCGACGGTGAGTGGTCGGTACCCGATCCGTCCAACCCGAATTATATTTGGAGCGACTCCGAGAACGGCTCGGTCGTCGTCTGGAATAAGAAAACGCAAGACCAGTGGTCGGCGCAACCATACCTTCAGGGAGTCAAAGAGCAATACGATTTGCGCACGAGCAAATATCGTTTCAACTGGGATTCCCCGATAGCGTTTGCACCCTGGAACCCGCATATCGGATGGGTCGGCGGAAACGTCGTCTTCCAGAGCACCGATCGCGGCAAGAGCTTCAAGGTCATTAGCCCCGATCTCACCTTAAATATGAAAGCGCACCAGATTCCATCGGGCGGTCCGATCACGCACGACGTCTCGGGGGCGGAATACAGCGACACGCTTCTCGATATCGAGGGCTCGCCGGTGCGCAAGGGCGAGATCTGGACCGGCGCCGACGACGGCGTCATCGGCCTCACCGTCGACGGCGGAAAGCACTGGAAGAAGATGCTGATTCCCGGCGTGCCGCCCTACGGCCGCGTCGAGACCGTCGCGCCCTCGCCGTTCGATGCGGCAACGGCGTATGTTTCCATCGATCGCCATCGTTCCGGCGACTACAAACCGTACGTGTTCGTCACGCATAATTACGGAAAAACCTGGAGCTCGATCGCGAGCAACCTTCCGAAACATGTTTTCGTCCGGACGATCCGCCCCGATATTAAAAACTCTTCCATTCTCTACCTCGGGAACGAGACCGGCATCTTCATTTCGTTTAACGACGGCAAAAGCTGGAAGAGCTTCAAGAACGGAATGCCGACGGTTTCCGTTCGCGATATTCGCATGCAACCGACGTTCGACGATCTCGTCATTTCGACGCACGGGCGCTCGCTCTATATCATGGACGATATGACGCCGATCCAGCAGCTCGCTCGCGCGGAGGCTGCCGGCGGCCGATTCTTCCCGGTGCGCGTTTCCTACCAATATACGCTGCACGAAAACGACGAGGGCACCTACACCGATTTCGTCGGCAATAATCCGCCCTATGGCGTTATCCTCGACTATTATCAAAACTCGGCCAATGCGAAGACGCCGCCCGCTCTGCAGATATTCAACGCACGCGGGCAGTTAATGCGGTCGATCTCCGGCACGCACAAAGTTGCCGGAAAAGCACAACCGCGCTTGCCCAACGCCGTCGGCCTTAACCGGTATGTCTGGGACTGGGGCACCAACGGCGCGGCACTTTGGAAGGGCGCGGCGAAGAAATCGTATCAAGGGTTCCCCGAGGGGCCGACGGTGCCGCCGGGTACCTATACCGCAAAACTTACGTTCGACGGTAAAACGTACACGCGCCGGTTTGTCGTAAAACCCGATCCGCGCTCGAAGTTCACGCAAGCCGATTACAACCGCACCTTCGCCTTTGCGATGAAGTATGAGGCGATGTTCGGTAAGATCGACACGATGCTCAATAATCTCGACGCCTTAAAGAAGCAACTCGCGACGGCACAAAAGGCTGCCACCGCCAAGAAGGCGACCGCCGTTCTTTCTGCGATCGCCGACCTTTCCGGAAGCCGTCGCGGCATGTTCGATATCTTGACGGCGAACTATCAAAACGATGAGGATTCCATCGAGCGCCCGGGTGCGCTGCGCGAAGATTTCGAGCAGCTCTATTTCGCCGCTCAGGGCCTCATCACGCCGCCGACGCTTGCGTTCGCGCATCGCCTCGACGGAAAATACGCTCGAGCACTCGGACAGTACAACGCCTTCGTCGGAACGATTCCCGCGCTGCAAGCAAAAATGACGGCAGCCGGGTTGAAACCGATCGCAGGCATCGGTACCGTTCACTAATTCCGAAAGAAGTGGAGAAACGAAAGTGAAAACACGGTTTCTTGCGTTGGGTGCGCTGCTTGTCGCCGGAAGTATCCTTCCGGCGGCGGCGGCGACCGCTCCGTATGCGCGAATGAAATGGCGCGAGATCGGCCCGGCGATCGCCGGCGGGCGCGTCTCTTCGGTAGCGGGAACGGCACAGAACGCCGATCTCTATGTGATCGGCACCGCAGGCGGCGGCGTTTGGAAGAGCTCCAACGGCGGCGCAACCTGGAAACCGATTTTCACGAAAGAACCGACTGGAGCGATCGGTGCGGTCGCTATCGACCCCACCAACCAGAACGTGCTCTGGGTCGGCACCGGCGAGAGCAATCCGCGCAACGACGTCTCGTTCGGCACGGGTCTATATAAAAGCACGAACGGCGGGAAAACGTGGGCGCGCGTGGGGCTCGCTCTAACGCGCCAAATCTCGCGGATCGCCGTCGATCCAAAAAATCCGCAACACGTCGTCGTCGGTGCATCCGGCGACCCGTATGCCGATTCCGTTCATCGTGGCGTGTACGTAACGTTCGACGGGGGAAAAAGTTGGACGAAGTCGCTCTACATCGGCCCTAGTAGCGGCGCAAGCGACATTGCGATGGATCCGGCCGATCCGAATATCGTCTATGCCGGAATGTGGCAATTCCGCCGCAAGCCGTGGACCTTTCATTCCGGCGGCCCCAACGACGGCATCTATAAATCGATCGATGGAGGAAAGAGCTGGACGAAACTCGTCGGCAATGGCCTCCCAGCCGGGTACGAAGGACGAATCGGTTTGGCGATCGCGCCGAGCGAGCCGTCGCGCGTCTACGCTTTAATCGAAGCTAAGGGCGGTATTCTTTGGCGCAGCGACGATGCCGGCGCGCACTGGAAAATGATGACCGACAATACGTTGGTCGATCAACGTCCATTCTATTTCACCCATATTGCCGTCGATCCGAAAAACGCCGATCGCGTCTACGGCGTCTCGGAGATGCTTTCGGTCAGTACCGACGGCGGCAAGAAATTCAAACGGATTGCAAAAGGGGTGCACGTCGATTACCACGCCATTTGGATCGCCCCGAATAACGGGAACCGCATTATCGTCGGTGAGGATGGCGGGTATGCGCTTACGGTCGACGGCGGTAAAGCATGGTCCTTTGCGCGTAATCTTCCCATCGGTCAGGTCTACCACGTCGGTCTCTCCAACGGCAATCCGTATCTCGTCTGCGGAGGTTGGCAAGATAACAGCGGCTGGTGCGGCCCGTCGAATTCACGGGATCCGCAAGGCATTAAAAATCGCCGTTGGTTCCAAGTCGTCGGCGGAGACGGCATGTGGGCGGTCCCGGATCCAAGCGACTCGAACGATGTCGTTGCCGATCTCGAGGACGGATACGTAAACGTATTCAATCGTCACGCACGCCTCTATCGCTTTATCAACCCTTACTTCGAGCCGGGGCTCTCGATTTTCGATCTCAACAAACGGCCTTACCGCTTCAATTGGGATTCGCCGATTGCGTTTGCGCCGTGGAACGGGCATATTCTGTGGTACGGCGGCAACGTCGTGTTTCAGAGCACCGATCTCGGCCAAACGTGGCATCCGATCAGCCCGGACCTGACGCGGAATATCAAAGCCCACCAGATGCCGGCCGGCGGCCCGCTGGCACACGACGTCTCCGGCGCGGAGTATAGCGACACGATTCTCGATATAGAAGGCTCGCCGATTGCAAGCGGCGAGATTTGGGTCGGAACCGACGACGGGCTCGTGCAACTCACCCGTGACGGCGGCAAACACTGGAGCGACGTCACGCCGAAAGGCGCGCCGGAGTACGCGCGCGTCGAAACTGTTGCCCCCTCCCCGCTCGATCCGGCGACGGCGTATGCCTCGTTCGACGACCATCGCATGGGTGATTACGCACCCTACCTTTACGTCACGCATAACTACGGCAAATCATGGACGAAGATCGTGAACGGATTGCCCGGCGATATCTATACGCGGACGATTCGCCCCGATATTCACAACAAAAACCTCGTCTTTGCGGGGAATGAAGAGGGCCTCTTCATCAGCTTCAACGGCGGCAACTCCTGGAGCCCGTTCTCCTTGAACATTCCAGCGGTCTCGGTGCGCGATATCCGCATTCAGTCGACCTTCGACGATCTGGTGATCGGTACGCATGGCCGTGCGATCTGGATTCTCGACGACATCGCGGCGCTGCAAAATCTCTCGGCCGCGCAAGCCCGTGGGGCGATGTTGTTCCCGGTGCGCACGGCCTACGAATACATCATGCATAGCAACGATGAGAATCTCTACACGCGCTATGCGGCGAAAAACCCACCCTACGGGGCGATCTTCGACTTCTACCAAAAGGCCCCGCAGAAAAAGGCCCCGGTCATCCAGGTAGTCGATGCGCGGGGGCGCGTCGTACGGACGATTTCAGGAACCATCAAGATCGGCAAGAAGAAGATCTCGCTCGTTCCCAATAAAGCCGGCATCAACCGCGTCGTGTGGAATTTTCACGAAAACGGCGTAACCCGCTGGATGGGCGCGGCCCGCAAGGCATATCGCGGACCGAAGGAAGGGCTGACGGCGCTTCCGGGCCGTTACACGGCACGGATCGTCCTCGACGGCCATACCTACACGCAGTCGTTCCGGGTGATGCCCGATCCGCAGAGCCCCTATACGCTCGCGCAGATGCGCGCCGGGTATCGGATCGGCAAGCACTTCCTCGACATGTCGGGAAAAATCAATGCGGTGCTCAATGCACTCGACTCCCAGAAGATCGCATTGAACAAAGCATATGCCTCTGCTCGTTCGGCCGATAACGCTCCGCGTTTGGCCGCTCTCTCGGCTGCGATGAAGCAGCGCGATGCAATCTTTGCGACTTTTACTGCAAACTATCAGAATGACGAGGATTCCATCCAGCGTCCGGGCGCACTGCGAGAAGCGGTGCCCGGCGGCTTCTTCCTCGGTGCAAACTCGCCGCCGACGGCGTCCTTGCTTGCGTACCGCAGGCATCTCGATGTACGCTTTGCAACGGCGATGGATGCATACCATCGCTACCTGGCGACGGTCATCAAACCGCTGGGGTTGCAAATAAAGTGAGGCTACAAACTCGTGAAATACGGACACGAAACCGTCGTCGAAGGTAAATTCGATGAGATCATCGATCGCACGAAAGCCGCGCTCGCGCAGCGCGGCTTCGGCGTTTTAACAGAGATCGACGTTGCCGCGACGCTCAAGAAAAAAATCGGCGCCGAGATCGAGCCCTATGTCATCCTCGGGGCCTGTAACCCAACCTTCGCGCATCAGGCCTTGCAGCGCGAGCCCGATCTCGGGTTGCTGCTCCCATGCAACGTGGTCGTCATGCAAAAAGAAGGGAAGACCTACGTCAAGGCGATCGACGCCGGGGCGATGCTCGGCGTGACCGGGAATCGCGAACTCGTCGCGCTCGCCGGCGAGGTCGATTCCCACCTGACCGAGACGTTAAAATCGCTGACGGCCTAACCTTGCATTAGAAAATCTGAATATGCTAATATTCAGATGTGCTGCGAAACTTTAAGGCGGATCTCTTCAAGACGCTCGCGCATCCCGCGCGGATCCGCCTCCTCGACGCCCTTCGCGACGGCGAAAAGACCGTCGCCGAGTTGCAGCACGCACTCGAGCTCGGGCAGTCCGCGGTCTCGCAGCACCTCGCGGCGCTACGAGGAAAGGGGCTGGTTCTCGCCCGTCGCGAGGGGCCGTTCGTTCGCTATCGTGTCGCCGACCGGCGCCTTTGGGATATCCTCGAGGCCGCGCGCGATTTCTGCGACCGGCTTCTTCGCGAGCAGCGCGCGAACTTCGAAGCGCAACCCTAGTGCGCGCGGTACGGCCACTCGCCTCTCTTTTGCTCGGTGCGGTGGGCGCCGCCGCGGTTGCCCTTGCCGTATCGCCGCCCGCGCCGCTCGCGATCGCATCTTCGGTATTCGCGCGATATCTCTCGCTTAACTTTGTTGCGACGCCGCTGGCTCGACCCTTCCTTTGCTTTCTGGCGATCGGCGTCATCGCCGTTGCGATTTGGAACCTGAAGCGGGGACGT
>DAHUYY010000230.1 GCA_027306845.1 Vulcanimicrobiota bacterium
GGAACCGCCGAGGGCGCGGCGCTGGGTATGCTCTGCCTCGCCGGGGCGACCAGCGGCGACGCACTCGGCGCCGAGGTCGGCGCCGACGTGCTCGCCGGCTGCACCGGGTGGGCCGAACAGGCGGCGAGCGCGAGTGCGGAGAGCAGCAAAACAGAACGCGAACGAAACACGATGCCGTCACATTCGCGGCGCACGGAGGCGCATCCCACCCGGAAAGCCTCTGCAGCGACCGCGTCGAACGTGCGGCCCATGCTTTTAAGCGTCGTCGTCCCGATGTACAACGAAGAAAAGAACGTCGCGCCACTGCTCGCACGCTTGCTTCCGCTGCTCCAACGCATCGTCGGCGACGAGGGCTATGAAGTCGTACTCGTCAACGACGGCAGCTCCGACGGCACGCTTGCATCGATGCGCGCCGCGGTGGAACGGTACGCCGATATCGTCGTCGTCGATCTCTCGCGCAATTTCGGTCACCAACTCGCCGCGACCGCCGGCATCGAACTCGCACAGGGCGATGCGGTCGTGCTCATGGACGGCGACCTGCAAGACCCGCCCGAACTTCTCGCCGAATTTCTCGCCCGTTATCGCGAAGGCTACGATGTCGTCTATGCAGTGCGACGTACGCGCAAGGGCGAGAGCTACTTCAAGTTGCTCACCGCGCGGCTCTTCTACCGCATCATCAAACGTTTGACGAAGGTTTCGATTCCCGTCGATACCGGCGATTTCCGTTTGATGAGCCGACGCGTCGTCGAAGCGCTGCGACGCTCGCCGGAACGGCATCGTTTTCTGCGCGGAATGGTAAGTTGGGTCGGCTACCGTCAGATCGGCGTCGACTACGACCGCGACGAACGGCTCTCCGGGGTCACGAAATATCCGTTCGCAAAAATGATGCGCTTTGCCGTCGACGGCATCACTTCATTCTCCGACGTGCCCCTGCGTTTTGTCTCGTATTTCGGTTTCTTCACTAGCGCGGCGGCGATCGTCTACGCGCTCGTCGGCGTCGGCTTCAAGCTCTTTAGCCTGCACCCACCCGGCTACACGCGCGGCTGGGCCTCGACGATCGTCGCCGTGCTCTTCCTCGGCGGCGTGCAATTAATCGGTATCGGCATCCTGGGCGAATATATCGGGCGCATCTACGACGAAGTCAAAGGCCGACCGCTCTATTTAATTCGCAGCATCGATCGCTCGAACGAGAATGCGGTAAAACTATAGCCGCAAGCTCTCGCGGCGAACGAACGTTGCTAGGCGATGGCGCTTAGCGGTGTTTCGTCACGAACGAATCGAGCGGCAGCGCATAGACGTACCCTTTTTTGCTTCCTATAATCAACGTACGGCCCACGATTATCGGGGATCCAACGTTAAACGAATCCGGCATTTGCTTGCGACCGAGAACCTTACCGCTCGCCGCTTCCACGGCCCATAGCGTTCCGGAGGTATCGCCGAAATACACGACGCCGTCGACGGCGACTTTACCGCCCTTCACCTTTCCATTCGCGCGCAAGCTCCAACGAATCTTCCCCGTTCGGGTATCGATGGCAAACACCATCCGACGCATTGCGCTGCCCACGTAAAGCATTCCGCGATATATGAGTGGAATGCTCGCCGCGTTGTTGATGGGCACGGTGCCGCGCACGAGCGACCGATCCCATAAAAGGCGCCCGGTTTTACCATCGAGCGCGTAAGCGTGTTCTATTCCCGGCGTCGTGTAGCCAACGAAATGGAATCGGCTCCCCGCGGGGCGCGCGAGATACATGCCGTAGACGTCCGTACCGTCGCTGGCAACGGGGCAATCGTCAAAAGCAGCCGAATCGTTGGGGAAATGCTTGCGCCAAAGAATGCGCCCGGTCTTTCCGTCGAACGCGATCACATCGTCGGGATAATCGCCCGCGGTAACCACATCGTCCCCACGGAACCTGTTCGCCGCGCCCATCGTTGCGCTCGATTGTAGATATTCGCGCCAGCGATATTCTCCCGTCGTAGCATCGATTGCGAACAGCATTCCCGATGCGTCGTGATGAACGTACGTACCGTCGACGATAGCGCCCGTGGACATAGCGCTTGCAGGAACGGAGAACTCCCACCGTTTGGCCCCGGTAATAGCATCGATTCCAAGAATTCGATTCGATCCGGTGCCGAGCAAGAGGTAGTTATTGGGATCAAAATTCGTCGCGTAATTATTTCCCTCGGCAACGATAACCGTGCGGCCGGTCACGAGGGGAGCGGTCATTAAGGCGTTCCGCGCTTTGAATTTCCAAAGCAACTTGCCCGTGCGGACGCTCAGGGCATAGAGCGCGCCGCCATTACTCGCAACAAACAAGGTATCGCCTGAAAGTGTCGGGCTCGACGAAATGCCGCCGTCTGCCCGAAACGTCCAACGAACGTTCATGCCGCTTCGCCGGGCTACGGCGGCATTGAGCTCGGGGTTATACCTGAAGGCCGTCCATTTCCGCGGAAGCTGCGATTGAGCAGAACTGCACGCCGGGAAGAGCGCGAGGGCAATGGCGATAAAAACGAAGTTCTTCACCTGATCTCCTTCACGATAGGCATTGGTTTACGATCCTTTACCTCATAGATCGGACGCGCGGTTAGGCTACGTATCGTTCTGAAAACCGACCGCTCGAGCTTTGCCGTTACCAAAAGCCGGCCTCCGCACCGATGCTCGATATATAGACAATACGCTATCGGCGTAGCGAGCACCCACGGAGCAACGACAATCGCGTTGTCTGGAGTTTGTGAAAGCACGTTGCGAACGTATGCCGGCGCTCGTACATCGTTACGTTCGTTAAAAATTCCGCGATGTGCCCACAATAGACCGAGGGCAAGGAGCAACACGACCGCCGCTGTCAGCGATTTTGGGGCTCGGTAGAGCCGAGCGCTTCCGGTGCCGAGCACAAACGCGAGAATCCAAAGCACGAATAACAGGTAGCTCGCTTGGTCCCCTTCGATCGAGTATGCAAACGTAAACGGTAAAACGAGTC
>DAHUYY010000231.1 GCA_027306845.1 Vulcanimicrobiota bacterium
GACCAGCCCTTTGCGACGCTCGACCCGACTACCCGGCGCGTCTATCTTGGGCCGAATATCTTTGCGAGGGTGAGCGACACCGTCGGGTTTATCACCGATCTTCCAAACGAACTCGTGGAAGCGTTTCGCGCGACGCTTGAAGAGCTCAACGAGGCCGACCTTCTGTTAGAAGTGCTCGATGCGTCGAATCTCGATACGCCGCGACAGCGTGCGGCAGTCGAGGCGATTCTTCAGGAGCTCAAACTCGAGACGACTCCGCGGCTCGTCGTGTTCAATAAGGGAGACGCAGCACGCGACGATGTCGGTATCACCGCCGATTCATTTGTCGTCAGTGCCCGCACGGGCGAAGGAATCGACGCATTGCGAGCGGCTCTTAGCGAACGTGCATCGGATGTGCGAGGTCGTTTGCAGCAGGCTCCGCCAACCACACCGTAACGTCGGAAGCAAGCCAGCGCGCCATCTGTTCGAGGTGCCCGCTATAAAAATGGCGGATGCGTGAAAACGCAGCATACGCTTCATGCCGGTCGCGCATGGTATACCCCGCGCTTTCGAGGCGATCGCAGGCGAGGCCGAACTGTACCTCTTCGATCCGCTCGCCCGGAGCGTGCGGCAGCATGTAGTAGTTCGCGAGATCGCTGAGCAAATGGCGTGCGGCTCCGAGCAGAGCGCGCGCTTCGGCCTGCGCGTACGGCGCATCGACGGTAGTAACGGTGATCGCCGCTGCATCGAGCACCGCGCCGAGCGAACTCATCCACGAATGGTTGTCGTGGGCGGAACGGAAAAGCGCGATTTGCGGATAGGCGAGGGTTTGGTCGAGCGTGCTCACGCACCAGGATTCGGCTTCGCGCAAAAAAGCGGCGAGTTCTTGCGGCGCCTTGGTTTCAGCGCAGAACATCAAGAGGCCGATACCGCTTGGCGGCGCTCCGGCGCGCGCGCTCAGGCGTACGACGAATTCTTCGCGTCGATTGAAAGCCGCCAGCATCGTTAATAGGAACGAGGCGAGAACGGCAATGATGGTGACGCCGGTCGCCCCCGTCATGAGCGCGATCAGGCGGGTGATGCCGTTTCCCGGAACGATGTCGCCGAAGCCGATCGTCAGCAGCGTGACGCCGGCGAAATAGATCGCTCCGGGGCCATTGGGGTGCGGGTGGAGATGGCCGCGCAGAGCGTAGAAGATGCCGCCAAAACCAAGGATGAGCAGTGTGATCCAAATGGCGATTTGCACGAAGAGGTTAAACGGGGCGAAGAGCGAGAGAAATTCGTCGCGACGCCCGTGTTCGTTAAAGCCCGATGCGAGGCGTTTCCAGAGCGGCCAGCCGACGCGAGAGAGGGTTCCGCTCGCGCGCCAGGTGCGGTTCGATGCGCGCGGGATGACGGCGAGAAAAATATCGCGTAACGATAGCGCGACGAGGAGAAAGCCGCCGATGGCGGCGAGTACATCGAGCCACATGCGGCTGCTCTTCGCCGTTAGAGCGTACGGTTCCGGGAGAGCGCCGCGAAGCCGGCGCGCCCGGTGGTGTCGTGGGCGCCGCCGGCCGGGGAATTGCCCCGACTATGGGCTCGCAGCGCGCTTTTACGATGCTTGAAACGATCGCTGCACTGGGGATCGTAACGATCTTGCTGCTCGTCGGGCTGCGCATGGCATCGCTCGCCCGCGCCCCCGGCGCAACGGCGGAGGCCGCCGCACAGCTCGACGCGGCGATTGCACTCGCGCGCTCGCTCGCGCGTGCATCGGGAAACGGCGCGACGCTCTTAGCGTTGCCGCGCAGCGATGTACGCGGAAATGCGATCGTGGGTTTTCGCATCGTGCTCTACCGCGGGCGCCCCAATGGAGCCGGGGCGGCGACGGTCGCGCGCGCGCTGCCGTTGGTTGCCGATGCCGCGTTACGCGAAGCGAGTGTCGGTGCGCCGCCGTTCGCGCTTTTTTTTCGCAGCGACGGAAGCGCGGTCGCGCTCGCGCACCCCTCGCTGAGCGGGGGCGCAGCAGAGCCGCAATTTGCGACGATCGCCGCGGAGCCGCCATGCCCGAGCGCAAGCGGGCTATCGTTGCGCGTAACCCGTAACGGCGCAACGGTGACCCGCAGCATTCCCTGCCCCGTTGCCGCCGGTCGAGTTGTCGTTGCGCCGCAAGCTTCGATGACGCCGAGCCCGCCGACGCTCGCGCCGCACGCGTTGCTCTTCGCATGGCCGAGCGCTCCGATGCAATGGTTTGCTATCGCGGAGTTCGGGTATCGAGGATGGTTCGCTGCGACCGGCGCGGCGATGGAAAATTTTGCGTGTCGCGCGAACGGCGCTGCCGTCGTCGCGCTGCCGAGTTCGCCACCCTATTCCGGCCCGCAGTCGCTCGCCGACGCGCAGAGCGTGCCGCCGCCGCCGAATGGGGTGCCCTATGCGTATGCGGCGAGTGCGAGCGCTGCCCCCGGAGCGATGGACGACGCGCCGGCGCATTTCCCGGTCGCTCCCGTCGGCGCGGGGCTCTGCGCCGTCCCACTCGCCGACGCGTTCGCGCAACGCACGGATCCATGGGGGAATCCGCTCGCCGTCGCGATGCAGGTGATGGGGTGGTTGACGCTTGCGAATAGTTCCGGCGGGACGGCGACAAATCAAACCGCACCGGTGGCGATTGCGAGCGCTCCGCTCGCCTCGGGGCAGAGCGTCACCGTCAACGCGAGCAAGAGTTTCGATAACGACCCTGCGGGGATTACGTTTGCGGGGCTTGCGTGGAGCCCCGCGAGTTGCGGTAGCGCGCTCACGTTCACCGCGTTGGGGAACAACACGGCGGGCAGCGGCGCGACCGGCACGGCGACGCATTCATTCCTGGTTACCGATAGCGCTCCGCCGGCGAGCGCGCTCTCCTGCACCGGCTCGATCACCGACCAATACAACGAGCCGTCGGTCGCGTTTACCGTCAACGTCGCGGCAGCGCCGACGAGTTTCACAATGCTGACCTGGCCTGCAAACGGGGTC
>DAHUYY010000232.1 GCA_027306845.1 Vulcanimicrobiota bacterium
TCGCCGGCTATCTCAATTATGCGCTCGGCTCGGCCTACCATGGGCTAGCCGTCGAGGCCGCGTGGCCGTTGTTAACGATCGGCATCTTCGATCGCGCTACCCCGCGCGTTGCGGGTGGAGCCGAGATCGCGCCATTTGCACCCCCGCTTCCGCTCTTTAGCGAGCCCGGCTACGAGCGCGCCATCGCCGAGATCGTCGATGCAATTCGTGAAGGTGATGTCTACCAAGTCAACTATTCGGTGCCCTTTCATTTTGCGTTCGCCGGCGATCCGTACGCCCTTTGGTCGACGATTGCGGCCCAAACCGCGGCGCGTTACCAAGCCTTCGTGCAGGACGAAGAGCGCGTCGCCCTCTCGTGGTCGCCCGAGCTCTTCCTCGGGTTCGACGGCGACACGATCGCGGTTCGCCCGATGAAAGGCACCGCTGCGCTCGAACGGAGCGAGGAGCTCTGCAACGAGAAAAACCGCGCCGAGAACCTGATGATCGTCGACGTGCTTCGCAACGATCTCCATCGCCTCGGCGCACGCGTCGAAACGGAACGGCTGCTGGAGATCGAACGCTATCCGACCTTCGCGACGATGACCTCGACGTTGCGGGCGCATCTCCCCGGCTCGTCGACGCTCGCGGAGATCTTTGCGGCAACGTTTCCTTGCGCGAGCGTCACCGGTGCCCCGAAGCGCGCCGCTATGGAGCAGATCGCGCGGCTCGAGGAGTCTCCGCGCGAGATCTATTGCGGAAGCATCGGCTACCTCTCGCCCCAGCGCCGCGGCTGGTGGAACGTCGCGATTCGTACGGTGCAAATCGATGCCGGATCGGCCTGCATTCGCGGTGGCGGCGGCATCGTCTACGACTCCGTCGCCGTAGACGAGCGAAGCGAGGTCGATACGAAATTGCGCTTTCTTGGCGATGCGACAGGATTCGAGCTCTGGGAGACGTTGGCGAGCGACGCACCCGAGCATACGGTGGAGGATCATTTGCAGCGGATCGAACGCGCGGCCGAACGCCTGCACGTACCACTCGAAATCGAGACACTCCGCGCGAGCATCGAAGATGCGCGCGCATCGGCAACGACGCCGGCCCTGCTGCGCGTTCGCCTCGGCCATCGCGGTACGATCGCGCTTCATCGTGAAGAACTGCATCGTCCCGACGCGATCGATATCTTGCTCTCCTCGGCACGCGTCCGTTCCGACGATCCGTGGTTACGCCTGAAGAGTTCGTACCGGCCGGCACACGAAATCGCGGCCGCTCAAGCGAGGAGCGCGGGCTGTTTCGACGCGCTGCTCGCAAACGAACGCGGCGAGCTCACAGAGGGAAGCCGCACCAATCTCTTCATCCGGCGCGGCGGCCGGCTGCTGACGCCGCCGATAGCGGCGGGGCTTTTACCCGGCGTTCTTCGCGCCGCGCTCCTCGCGGAGGGTGAAGCCGACGAAGCGATACTGCTACCGGAGGATATCGAACGCGCCGACGCCGTCTATCTGGGAAATTCTGCGCGCGGGCTCATGCGCGTGCGTTCGATTCGATCCGCGCCCGGCGATTAACCGAGGATCTTCGCAAACGTATCGGTGAGCCGTGCGATCTCTTGTTGGTCGATCGAGCCGTTCTTCCCGGGCTTGAGGCACTGAACGAGGCTCGACGTCATCAACTGCACCGTCGCCCGTTCGAGCGCCGCTTTGGCCGCACCCATCTGTTGGGCGATCGCGTGGCAGTCGCGCCCCTGTTCGATCATGCGACCGATTCCTTGAATCTGCCCCTCGACGCGGCGGAGACGCATCAGCACATCGCCTGCGGTCGCGGCATCGAGGCTGCCCTGCCCTTCGGCGGGCGTACCCGTCCGTTGCTTTGCCATGCCGATACTCTACCCCGTAGCCGGGCATCTTGCAATACCCTAGGGGGTATGGTATTATCCGATTCGTTCCTTTCGTCTTCTTTGGGAGATTCTCGAATGCGTTTCACCGACTCACTCATGTGCCCGGCGCGCGAGCGCGGTTGGAAGGTCGAAGCAGCCGTGCGCGGCATCGCGGGTACCTTCGTCCTCGCCAGCCTCGCGCTCTCGCTGCTCGACCGTCGTTGGCTCTGGCTAACGGCATTCGTCGGGGCGAATCTTCTGCAGTCATCTCTGACCGGGTGGTGCATGATGTCGAATATCCTTGGGGCGATCGGCATTGGAGGGAAAACGCGTGAAGCGTAATATCGTCGCGGCGATCGCGGTTACGTTTTCGCTTTCCTTAACGGCGTGCGGCGGAGGAGATTCCGCAAAGCAAGCCACGCCGGCAATCGAGGTTCGCACCGCAACGGTGCAGAGTGGTTCGATTGCGGCAACGACCGATTTTTCCGGCTCGCTGCTCGCCCTGCATCGTGCGACCGTCGGCGCGCTCACCCCGGGGCGCATCGATCTCGTGGTCGTTCATGCAGGCGATCGCGTCACCGCCGGCACCGTGCTCGCGCGGGTTGATAGCGCGCAATACTCGGCGATGCTCGCCGGGGCGCGTGCCGGAGCAAGCGCTGCCGGCGCCGGCTCGGAAGCGGCGCTCGCCGGTTTACAGCAGGCGCAGAGCCGCTACGACCTTGCCGCAAAGACGGCACAACGCATGGGGAATTTGTATACGGCAGGCGCGATCTCGAAGGAACAACGCGACCAGGTAGAAGCGCAACTCGAAATCGCTCGCGCCGGGCTTGCACAGGCACGAGCTCAGGTACAAGCGGCCTCCGGCGGCGAAGCCGCCGCACGCGCCGGCGTCGCTGCCGCGAGCGTTCCCGTGAACGATGCCACGATCGCGGCGCCCTTCAGCGGCGTCGTCACGCAGACGTTCGTGCGGCAGGGCGAGGTCGTCGGTGCCGGCAGCCCGGTCGCCCGCGTGTCGAAGAACACCAGGTTGGTCTCTGGCGTTTCCACAACGATGCCCTCGATCTGCGCCAGCGCGCGCGCCAGCGCCGTGGCGTTGGCGTGGTCCTCGGCCAGCCG
>DAHUYY010000233.1 GCA_027306845.1 Vulcanimicrobiota bacterium
GGCGCGAGCGCTCGGAATCGCGATCGACGCGCTCCCCGGGCCGAGCGCGGCGCTCGGCCTCGCCCTCCTCTCGGGCTTCAGCTTGCAACGCTTTACGTTCGAGGGTTTCCCTCCGCGGAGTACGAGCGCACGGCGCGCGGCCTTCGAGCGCGCGCTCGCCGGCGGCTGCACGACGCTTTGGTACGAGAGCCCGAAACGCATCGTCGCGACGCTCCGCGATATCGAGAGCGTCGCCCCCAGCGCGCGCTTGTTTCTGCTTCGCGAGTACACGAAACGCTTCGAGCAACAGATCCTTGGAAGCCCCGCGGAGGTCGCGCGCGCGCTCCCCGATCCTCCGCGCGGCGAGATCGCTTTCGCGCTTGAAGCCGCGCCCCCGCAGGAGGCAACGCCTCCGAGCCGCGCCGAGCTCGACACCGCGATCGAAGCGGCACTTGCAGCGGGGGAACGCGTCTCTGCGATCGCGCGACGCCTCGCGGCGGCCGGGGCCGGCGAGCGTTCGGAGCTCTACACGCGGATCTCTGCGCGGAAAGCCGCCGTCGAAGGGCGAAGCACGGACTAGATGAAGCGCCCGTTTTACGTCACCACGCCGATTTATTATATCTCCGGCAATCCGCATATCGGCCACGCCTACACGACGGCGGTCGCCGACGTGCTCGCGCGAGCGGCGCGCACCGAGGGCGAGGCGTTCTTCCTCACCGGAACCGACGAGCACGGCCAGAAGGTCGCCAACGCCGCCGCGGCGGCGGGAAAATCGCCGCAAGATTGGTGCGATGCACTCGTTCCACGCTGGCAAGAGCTCTTCGCCGCGTTCCACATTTCGTACGACGATTTTATTCGCACGACGCAGCCCCGCCACGAGCGCGTGGTGCAACGCGTTTTCGAACGGCTGCGCGAGAGCGGCGATATCTATCTCGGCACCTACGAAGGCTGGTATTGCATCGAAGACGAGACGTTCTGGCTCGAGGCAAAGCTCGTCGACGGAAAGTGCCCGACCTGCGGGCGCACCGTTACGTGGCTCTCCGAAAACGACTGGTTTTTCCGGTTGTCGGCGTACCGCGACCGCCTTCTCGAGTACTATCGCTCGAACCCCAACTGGTTGCGCCCGAAGAGCGTCTATAACGAAATGCTCTCGCTCCTTGAAGAAGGGCTCGACGATTTTTCCATTTCGCGCACGAATTTCGATTGGGGAATCGAAATTCCGGGCGGCGGCGGCGTTATTTACGTCTGGTTCGATGCGTTACTGAATTATATCTCCGCACTCGATTACGGAACTCCGGGCGCTCCGTTCGAACGGTTCTGGCCGGCGAGCGTTCAACTGATCGGCAAAGAGATCGCGCGCTTTCATACCATCGTTTGGCCGGCGGTGCTGTGGGCGCTCGGCGAAAAAGCGCCGGAGCTCGTTTTTGCACACGGATGGATAACCGTCGACGGTCGCAAGATGGGGAAATCGATGGGCAACGCCACCGATCCTTTCGCGCTTGCCGAGCGATTCGGCGCCGACACGCTTCGCTATTTTTTATTGCGCGAAGCACCCTTCGGCAGCGATTTCTCTTACTCGGAAGAAAAAATCATCGCGCGCAACAACGACGATCTTGGAAACGATCTAGGGAATCTCGTTCGGCGTTCGTTGGCGATGTTGACGAAATACTGCGACGGAGTCGTTCCGTCTGCGGGCGAGCCCTTCATCGGTGCCGCGCTCGAACAGATCCCAAACCGTGTCGCCGATGCAATATTCGATCTGCGCTTTCGCGAGGCGCTCGAAGCGATCTGGCAGGTCGTCACGGCGCTCAATCGGAGCATCGACGAACGCAAGCCGTGGGAGCTCTGGAAGCGGCGTGACGACCCGGCGGCCAAAGCTTCGCTCGATGCGTTGATGTACGAACTCTGCGAAGGGCTGCGCTGGTTGGCGAGTTTACTCGCGCCCTTCATGCCCGAGAAAGCAGCCGAGATCGCGCGCCAACTTGGGCTCGCAGAGGGCGACCACGAACGCGAACTCCGTTCGCTGCGCTGGGGTGCGCTCGCCGCCGGAACGCGCAGCGCGCCCGGCGCGGTGCTCTTTGCGCGAATCGAGGTCGCAGAGCCATCTTCGGCATGAACGAATTCGATCGCGCCCGCTTCTACCGCACGGCGATCTTCGCCCCGGGCGCGATCGGCCTCGTCGCATTTATTTTCGCGATCGTGCATAGCCCCGTGCGTTGGTCGTTCTCCGACACGCTCCTCGCCTTCTTCGCACTCGCAGGCACGATCGCCGTCGCCTTCTTCGCCACCTCGCTGCCCCGTTTGCGTTCGCGCCGCGTCGCCTTCGGCGCGGAGGGATACGTTCTCGACGTCCCGATTCTCGCACCGCTATTACTTGCCTCGCATAACGGCGGCGCGATCGCAGCGTTTGCCGCCTTTTTCGGCTTTTCACTAGCGGCATATATTCGTCGCGAAGAACTCGGTTTCGATATTCTTCGGCATGGCGTCGGTCGCGCAACCTTGCTGCTCCTCGTTGCAGCGTTTATTCCGGAGCACGTATTGCTCTCGTGGAACTTTTTCCGTTTTAGCGCGACCGTG
Source organism: Vulcanimicrobiota bacterium (assembly GCA_027306845.1). GTDB lineage: Bacteria > Vulcanimicrobiota > Vulcanimicrobiia > Vulcanimicrobiales > Vulcanimicrobiaceae > JABEUX01. The sequence continues at coordinate 2,557 of DAHUYY010000233.1, forward strand.
CTAACCGTCGCCGCCGGCTACGAATTTTTCTTCGCCGCACCCTTATTGGCTATCGCACGCAACGTTCCGATCCGGCAGACGATCGCACGTTTCGCACGCACGCGCGGCCTGTGGCTCTCGTTGGCGATGGTGACGCTTTGGGCAACCGTCGACCGCTGGGGCTTTCTTACCGGCGGTGCGGCACTCGGCGTCGCACTCTGGCTCCCGCTCCCGTATCTCGCCTGGTTACGCTGGAATAACGACCGCCTGAGTGCGGAACTCACCCGCCTCAAACTCGTGCGCGAAGCCGTCGCCGCGATGTTGGCAGCACGCGATCCGCTGCCGCAAATGCGTAGCATTCTCGGTTCCTTACGGCGAGCGCTCGTCGACGAAACG
>DAHUYY010000234.1 GCA_027306845.1 Vulcanimicrobiota bacterium
AGCGATAGTTTACATAGGCATGCTTGGCAGCCCGCGTGCTCTTTGCGCCGCCGGCGTTCTCTCGCGCGGCTAGTCCGTAGGTCGGGGTAAAAAGAAAGGCCGGCGGGACGTAATACGCCGGAAATGCACCGGCTTGTAACCCGGGTATGGCTACGGCCTCGAATGAAAGTCCGGTTGCAGCATCGATCTCGGCGATCGTGACGAACCCTTCGCGACGACGATACTCAACGTCGGTTCTTTCGCGCTCGGCAACCTCGTGCAGATGCCCGCAGAGCGAAAAGAGGGCGGCGATGCCGTCCCCGGCGTCGCAGTCTTCTATGCGCGAACGAAGAGCGCCGAGGAGAATCTGCCGCGAACGCTCGCGCGCCTCACCTTGCGCTCCCGACGGCGCGAGGCCCTCGTTCCAGATCGCATCGATTGCATCGAGAAGCGGCGCCGTTGCGACAAGCTCGCAGCTACGGCTGTGAAACGCGCGCAACCACGCGATACGTTCGCGAGCGAGTTCGCTCAGAAGCGGGTCGGCCGCTCCCGATAGAACGTTATCGCCGAGACGGATCGCTTTCGCGCGAGCATCATCGCTCGTGCGTTCGGCGCCCTCAAAGAACGAACTCTGCCCGCTCGCCGCCTTGCCGCAGAGCGATGCGATGCTTGCATCGGAGAGCCCGAGCCGAGGGCTCTCAAGGATGCGTAGCACGGCGTCGTGTGCGTATGGGTCGGCGACCCAGCAAAGAAGCGCGAATGCGTCGAGGACTTCCGGAAGACGGAAAAGATTGCTTCGTCCCGCCCGCGACGTGGAGATTCCGCGCGCGTGCAGCGCACGTTCGAAGCGCGCGCCGTCGTCGAGATCGCGCAGGAGGATCGCGATATCCTCGGCGGCCGTTCCCGCAGCGATTCGTTCCTCGATCCATGAAGCGACACGTTGCGCCTCGCTTTCGCGATTCGGAGAGCGCTCGACGGTAGGGCGCACGTCGATCCGAGCGCTCGCCGTCAAACGTTCGCTCTCTCCATCGGCGAGACGCTCGACGCGAGCCCCCTGCATGGGGCGGTGTGCCCCTTCCTCATCGCAGGCTAAAATCAATCGGCGCGACGCTCCTTCCACGAGCGCGGCAAGAAAATCGTGCATCCGTTCGTCGCAGTGCTCCGCGTCATCGACGAACACCGCATCGAAAGCAAATGCACCGCGCGTTTCGGCCGTCGGATTGCGGCGTAGCCATGAAGTTGCAAGCGAGAGCGCCGCAAGGCGGTCGGCGAGATGCTCGCCTAGTAATGATGCTTCGAAACGCGCGTAGAGCTCGGCAACGATTTTTGCGAGGTCCATCTCGCGTCGGTGCTGCCGTAGGAGTTCTTCGCTGTCGACTTCGAGCGAACCGCGCGCGGTGTCGTTAAGATAGTCGAGCAGCGACGGCGACCTTAAATTGGGCGGGTGTGCGTAAAAAGCGGTGGCACCGCGGGCGGCGCGCTCGAGGATTTCGTGGGGAGCGATCGCGGCTCGGCGAAGGCGTTCGACTAAATGCCGAGCGTGTTCGAGAAAACGCTCCGGCGAACGCAGCTCTGCGACCTCGACATCGATCGTGGTGTCCGCTGGGGGCCAGTCGCCGGCGAAGAGATCTTCGGCCGTGCGCGCGAAAACGCGGTACGCCGACGGCTCGTCGATAGCACGTAACGTCGGGTCGGCAGCGTGCGCGATCTCAGCGGCAAGTTCGCCGATCTCGGCTACCGGCACCGCATGTTCTGCGATGGAGCGAAGGCGCGAGCGGAGATTTGCTGCGCTGCTGCTGCCGCTGCCGAGCAGTATGACCCGCGATGTTTTCGCGGCCTCGATTGCGCGGGCAATGAGTTGCGTTGTTTTTCCGCTCCGTGCGCCGGCGCGTAACACGAGCATGTCGTTCATCGCGAAAAGCGCTCCGGTTCGGGTAGCGGGCGGGCTCTGCAGGCGAGCGTATAGACGCAATATGCACACGAATCGGGGTCGGTGCTGGCCGCAAAGTGGGCGATGCGATCGCTGCGGATCTCCGTTCCGAGTTCGACCATGCGGTCGCGCGCGCGTTCGAGATCGGCAATAGAGATCGTTCCGCGTGCCCCGTTATCTCTGAGCGGAGCATCGGCGGAAACGACTTCGAGTTCGATGGGAATGACGGGGAGGGTGTGATCCTTTAACGGCACCAATGCGAGCCGAGAAACGCTCTCCCCGGCGAGTTGCTGCGACCAATAGTAGAACGGCAACTGAAAATCTTCGAATCGCCGCACGCGCTCGCGATACTCTTTGGCGCTCTCGGCGATCGATCCGGTTTTATAATCGATAACCGCAAGGCTCCCATCGGCATCGAAGCGGTCGATTCGATCGATAAATCCGATGAACTGCCGATCGCCGATGGTGGGCGAGACGCGTCGTTCGATGCCCACGACTTCAAACGGCATCTGCTTGGCGCGCTCGCAGAGCCAATCGATATAGCGGGGCGCGGTGCGTCGCGCGCGCTGCTTTTGCAACTCGACTTCGACGACGGTATCGAAGGTTGGGCGCGCGCGCTCGAATGCTTCGACGACGAGCGTGTCGAGCCGCTGCTGCATCTCGGTGCGGAGGGCCTCTGAGGGCCGGGCGAACTCGGAATGGAAACGCTCGAGCGCGGCATGAAAAGCGGTGCCGTAGCTTGCGGCCGAAGAGTTCGGCTCGTCGATGGGGTCGCAAACGTAGCGATAAAACCAGCGTCGCCGGCAATCGACGAACATATTGAGCGCCGATGCGCTAAAGGGACGATTCGGCGTCGGGACCGCTCTCTGCGGCTCGGGAGCGACTGCGTTTGCGGGGGCGGCGTTCTCGAAGAGCGCCGTTCCGACGCTCGCGGCGTTTTGAGGGGGCGCTTCCA
>DAHUYY010000235.1 GCA_027306845.1 Vulcanimicrobiota bacterium
GACGCGCAACTGCCGGTAGCTGCCGGCGCCGGCCTTGCGTAGGGAACGCTAGCATCGCGTCGCTTCGGGCTCTCGCAGCTTCGCGTGGGGCCGCTTGCGACCCTGGCAGCCGCACGCTAAGCCCCCTCGGCCTGCGAAAGGCTTCACCGAAATCTGACAGAGCGGTAACCTTCCGCTAGGGTGCGTACGCGGTCCGGCTTGCAGCGTATCGAGGTTATCGCGATCCGGCCGTGAAGGTGCGACATTGATCTCACTTTTGAAGGAGTGCGCGCGTGCGTCTTTTAGCCGTCCTCTCTTTTGCGTTCGTCCTAGCCGCTGCGGCGGGCCCCGCCACAGCGATGCCTTCGAATGCGCCGGCACTACCGCCGCAGCCGAAGGTGCATCCGGCGGGCCTTCCCAAAAATGCGCTCTTGGTCTCGCCCTGCATCGCGACGATGGGCGAACATTGGGCTACCGTTAAAGACCTTCCACTCGGCCCGATCTACGGCGTTTGGCAAGGCAAGCCGATCTTCACCGAAATCATGGTCTCGTCGGCACAATTGCAAAAAGGTTTCAGCTACGCGAATATTCACGCGCTGCCCGGCTACACGATCGATCACGTCGACTTCGAATTCGAACCGCACGGGCATGAAGGGTTCCCGGTTCCACACTACGACCTTCACGCATACTATATTTCGCCCGCGGCAGAAGCCAAGGTCTGCCCGAACGGCATTCCGGATCCGTCGATGAAACCCATGAATCGGTAATCGGCCTAAGCACGAGACCGGAGCGGCCGGTCTGCACCTAGCGGCCCGCCGGGCGGCGCGCAGATGACGCCCGATGAAGCCGCCGTTGCCCATCTTCGCGATTGCGTTCGTGCTCGGAGCGCTGGTAAGCGCACCACTCGCCGGCGACGCGCGACTCTTGGTTTCTGCCGGCATCGTCATCGTTTGCGGAGTCGTTGCGACGCGACGCTTTGGGGCATGGCAGATCCGCGCGGCATTACTCGCTGCCCTGGCTTTCGCAGCCGTCAACGGCGCGCTGCACGAACGATTTCACCAACATGTAACCGAGTCGCGCACCCAGCGTTTCACCGCCACCGTCATCGATCGCGCAACGACCGCCGAAGGTACGCCGAAGTACACGCTTGCGATCGAACGCGGGCTGACGGTTTCGGCGGTCACCTCCGGCAAAGCGGAGGTCGGGGAGCGCGTTGTCGTGCGGGGGCGCCTCGAACCGTTCGATGATGCGCGCAACCCCGGCGAGCCGAGCGAACGCATCCTGCAGCGCGAGCGCGGTATCGACGGCGAGATTCAGAGCGCCGCGATCGTAGCGCATCGGCCGTCCGCATCCGTGGATGCGCGCGCCGTTCTCGCGCGCTTGCACCACGCGGCGCTCGAGACGCTGCGCGCGCAGTTGGGCGAGCCGGGCGCGTCGATCGTTGCCGGGGAGCTCTGGGGAGAACGCTCGGCGTTACCGCCGGACCTTCGCGCCGATTTTCAGGAATCCGGAACGGTCCATATCTTAGTCACGGCGGGGTTACACGTCGGGCTCATTGCCGCGTTGGTTGCGGCCGCGCTGTCACGCTTTTCACTGCCGCGCTGGTGCGCGTGCGGAATCACGATCGTCGCGCTGTGGCTGTTCGTCCTGTGGAGCGGCGCTCAACTGCCCGCGGTACGCGCCGCCACCATGGCCAGCGTCGCGCTGACCGCTCGCGCCGGCGGGGCCGCCGCCGTAAGTTGGAACGGCCTCTCCCTAGCGGCGATCGCGATCGCGATCTTTCGGCCGGAGAGCGTTGCCACGCCCTCGTTCGCGCTCTCCTTTGCATGCGTGGGAACCATCTTTTCGCTAGCACGCCCCATCGATCGCTGGATCGAGGGCGCGACATCGATTCCGGCGCGATTGCGGGAGATCGTCTCACTCTCCTCCGCCGCGCAGATCGGAACGTGGCCAATCGGCGCTGCCGTGTTTTTGCAATTCTCGCCCTATGCGCTCTTTGCCAACATGGCGATTGTCCCGTGCGTGCCGATCACCATGGTGCTCGGCATGGCGGAGCTAGCCGCGCAGCGGTGCGTGCCCCTTGCGCAAGCGTTCGCGAATCTCAACGGGTGGTTGCTCGCGTGGATTGTGGCGGTGATCCGGTGCGTCGGTGCGCTCCCTGGAGCCGCGATCCCGATGACGCCTGCGCCGATCGCGTGCATCGCGCTCTACCTCGCTGCGATCGTCGCCATTCCGGCGCTGGTGCTGCGCTCAATGCGGACCCTGGCCGCAGCGGCGATCGTCGTGAGTGTATCGCTGGTACTGTGGCCGCCCGACTGGCCCGACGGACTCTTGCACGTGATCGTCCTCGACGTCGGACAAGCCGACGGCATCGTCGTGCAGACGCCGGCCGGTCACGTCTACGAGATCGATGCCGGAGGGCGCCTGGAGCGCGGGCCGCAGAGCGACGCATCGAGCGCGGAACTCGTCGGCGAGCGGATCGTCGTACCCTATTTGCTGCGCCACGGCATCCATCGCGTGGATGCCATGATTCTCTCGCACCCGCACGGCGATCACGCTGGCGGAATTGCGCCAGTGCTGCGCAAGCTGCAGGTTGCGGAGTTTGCCGATGGCGGGCAGATCTATGGCGGACACGCGTATCACGATGCGCTCGATGTCGCGCGCAGCGAAAGCGTGCCGATGGTTTATCCGCGTGCGGGAGGTATATGGCGCAGCGACGATGGCGTTACGCTGCACTTCATCGGACCATCGCTCCCATTCATCGGTGGGAAAAACGCGATCAACGATAACTCGGTTTCGTTTATGCTGCAGTATCGCCACTTTCGCATGCTCTTTACGGG
>DAHUYY010000236.1 GCA_027306845.1 Vulcanimicrobiota bacterium
GAGAGGCTCGAGCTGCCTGCGCACGTAGGCCGCATCGACGGCGAGCCGCTTGTCGGCGCGCTCGTCGGCGTCGAAGGACAGCTCGTCGAGCAGCCGCTCCATCACGGTGTGGAGGCGGCGCGCCCCGATGTTCTCGCTGCGTTCGTTTACCTCCATCGCAAAGCGAGCTATGCTCTCGATGCCGTCATCGGTAAATTTGAGATCGACGCCGTCGGCGGCGAGCAATGCTTTATATTGCGCGGTGAGCGCGCTGCGCGGTTGCGTGAGGATCGTTACGAAATCCTCGGCGGTGAGCGAATCGAGCTCGACGCGAATCGGGAAGCGCCCTTGTAGTTCGGGGATGAGATCGGAGGGCTTGCTCATGTGGAATGCACCGGCGGCGATGAAGAGAATGTGGTCGGTCGCAATCGCGCCATGTTTGGTACTGACGGTGCTCCCTTCGACGATCGGAAGAATGTCGCGCTGAACGCCTTCGCGTGAAACGTCGGGGCCGCCGCGCGCGCCTTCGCGCCCGGCGATTTTATCGATCTCATCGATGAAGATGATGCCGTCCTCGCTCGCCCGCCGAATCGCTTCGCGTTTTACCGCATCGCCATCGATCAATTTCTCCGCTTCTTCATCCTCGAAAATGCGCAGTGCGTCGGCGAGCGTCACCCGCTTACTCTTCTTGCGCTTGGGCAGCAGACCGCCGAGCATTTCGCCCATGTCGCCGCTCCCTTGGTCCATATTCCCGCCGATCACTCCGATCGGCAATGAAGCCTGCTCCTCCACTTCCACCTCGACGAGCCGAACGTCGTAGAAGCCGCGTGCGATCTCGTCGCGCGTCTGTTCGCGGATGCGCTGCGCCTCCGGCGCGGGAACGCTCGGCTGCGGGGGCGGCGCGCTCGGCTGCGCGGTTGCGTTGCCGCCGAAAATCGACCCGATGGTCGCAGCGAACGTATTCGCCGGCTGCTGCGGCTGAGCGGCGCGCGTCTCGGGGTGCAGGAGGTCGATCGCTCGTTCGACCGCCTGTTTGCGGGCGAGATCACGCACGTCTTCGCGCCGTTCTTGCGTCACCATCCGAATCGACTGCTCGACGAGATCGCGCACCATCGATTCGACATCGCGGCCGACGTAGCCGACCTCCGTATATTTCGTCGCTTCGACCTTCACGAACGGGGCGCCGGCGAGCGCGGCGAGCCGACGTGCGATCTCGGTCTTCCCGACGCCGGTCGGGCCGATCATTAAAATATTCTTCGGTGTGATTTCGCCGCGCAACTCCGGAGGAACCGCAGCGCGCCGGAAGCGATTGCGCAAAGCGATCGCGACCGCCCGTTTGGCGTTCTTTTGGCCGACGACGTAGTGGTCGAGCGCTTCGACGATCTCGCGTGGCGTCAGCGAAGCACTCACGGGAGAACCTCGACGGTCACATCGTCGTTGGTATAAATGCAGATCTCGCCGGCGATTCCCAATGCCGCGCGTGCGATCTCGTCGGCAGCCATGCTCGTGTTGCGAAGCAATGCCGCAGCGGCGGCCTGAGCGTAGGGCCCGCCGCTGCCGATCGCCGCAATGCCCTCGTCGGGTTCGATCACGTCCCCGGTTCCCGATAGCAGGAAGAGATGCTCCGGCGTGCCGACGACGAGCATCGCTTCCAATCGCCGCAAGGCGCGGTCCTGACGCCAATCTTTGGCGAGCTCGACGCTCGCGCGCGTGAGATCTTTGAACTCGTTAAATTTCTTTTCGAACTTTTCGAGCAGCGTGATGCCGTCGGCCGCCGAACCGGCAAAGCCCGCGAGCACCCGCCCTCCGGCGATCTTGCGCACTTTCCGCGCGGAATGCTTGACGATCGTTTTGTCGAGCGTCACTTGCCCGTCGCCGGCGATTGCAAGGCGGCCGTCGCGCAGGACGGCGAGAATGGTGGTGGATCGAATCTTCATCGGTAGGTAATACTGTGCCGGGAGCGATTTCGTTGCACCCCCGCCGGCCCGGTTCGCGAACCGCCTCGCGGCGGGAGCCTCCTTTTAGGGAGTGACGAGGCGCGCCGAAAACTCGGCCAGGGCGTGAAGAGCGCGCTCGGCGAGCAGAGCGCGGCGCGCTTTTTTATCGCGAATCGTCTTCGGCAGTGGCGGGACCATCGACCACGTGACGTTCGCGGGCTGGAAATCGTGCGAGACGGTGTTCTGCAAATGCGCGACGACGGCACCGAGCGCGCACTCGGGCGGGACGACCAGCTCGCTCCAACCCAGCATTTCGCGAGCGGCGTGGATGCCGGTCATCGCACCGCAGGCGGCCGCTTCGACATAGCCTTCGGCACCCGTGATTTGCCCGGCAAACCAGAGTGGGCGATCGCCGCGCAAACGCAACCGCTCGTCTAATAGCCGCGGCGAATCGATAAACGTGTTGCGGTGCATCACGCCGAGACGCAGCCATTCGGCGTTCGCGAGTCCCGGCAAGCGTCCGAACGCCTCGCGTTGCGCGGGCCAGGTAAGACGCGTCTGAAAGCCGACCAGAGTGAACGCACTCGCGTCGCGATTCTCCTTCCGCAGTTGCACGACGGCATGCGGCGTTATGCCGGTGACGGGGTGGCGCAACCCGACCGGCTTGAGCGGACCGAAACGAAGTACGTCCTCCCCGCGATCCGCCATCTCTTCGATCGGCAGGCAGCCTTCGAAAAAACGCCCGTCGCTCTCAAAGGCTTTTGCCTCGTGGCGCGGCAGCGTCCGCAGATCGTGGAGCAACCGTGCGTACCCTTCGCGGTCGAGCGGAATGTTGAGATAGTCGTCGCCGTCACCCTTTTCGTAGCGCGATTTTCGGT
>DAHUYY010000237.1 GCA_027306845.1 Vulcanimicrobiota bacterium
TCGATAACGGCAGCAGCGACCTCCTGCCCGCGATGAGCGGGCAAGCAATGCATGAATACCGCATGTTCGGCGGTGTAAGAAAAAGAACGCTCGGTCACCGCGTACGGCAACAACATCGCGGCATTGCGTTCGTGGAGATGCTCCTCGCCCATCGAGGTCCACACGTCGGTGTAGACGACGTCGGCACCGCGAAGCGCGCGCACCGGATCGGTGAAGGCGCGCGCGCGACCACCCGAGCTTGCACCGAGCTTCGCCAATTTTTCTAGCGTCGCTTCGCTCGGGCGGTGGCTGAGCGGCGAGGCAAATCGCATCGATCCGCCGAGCATGACGACGGCTTGTGCCAGAGAGGTGGCGACGTTGTTGCGGGCATCCCCAAGATAGACGACGCGCAGGCCCTCGAGCGACCCGAACCGCTCCTCCATCGTCAATACGTCGGCGAACGCCTGGCAAGGATGATGGAGCGCGGAGAGCCCGTTAATAACCGGAACGTCGGCCGCCGCTGCAAAACGTTCGAGTGGTTCGTGTTCGTGGGTGCGAACGACGACGGCATCGACGTAGCGCGAGAGCACGCGGGCGGCATCCTCGGGGGTCTCCCGCGTTCCGACGAGCATCTCGCTACCGGTTGCAAAGAGCGCCTGCCCCCCGAGCGAGGTCGCCGCCACCTCGAACGATACCCGGGTGCGAAGGCTCGGCTTTTCAAAGAGCAGTGCGAGGGTCCGCCCGCGTAAGAGCGTACGCGCAGAGGGCGACGCATCGCTCTTTAGCTCGCGCGCCAAACGCACGAGCGCGCGTAGCTCCGCCGGGAGGAAGTCGGCGAGGTCGAGGAAGTGGCGCCCCTGCAAATGTTCGTGGGGGGCTAGCCGTGTGGCGATCATTATGTGTATTATTATGCATACTATGCATAACTATGCAATACCCTCGCGGGTCTGGATTGTAAAATATGGCGGCAGCGCGAAGCCCGGGGCGGCGCCGAGCGATCCGCTCCTCGATGAAATCGCCGCGCTGCATGCCGCCGGCGAGCGCGTCGTCTTGCTCCACGGGGGCGGGCCGGAGATCGATGCGGCGTTGCGCGAGCGAGGGATCGAAGGAGAGCGCATCGATGGCCTCCGCGCGACCGACGAACGCAGCCTCGCGGTCATCGAGATGGTGCTCTGCGCGACGATAAATAAACGCATCGTCCGCGCGCTTCAAGATCGAGGCGTTCCTGCCGTCGGCATCTCCGGGCAAGACGGCGGCACCCTTCGTGCGCGCCGCAGCACGCGTTTCGACGGACGGCTCGGTTCCGTCGGCGAGCAGGTCGCGTGCGATCCGCGCCTACTCGCAGCGTTGCTGGCGATGCCGACGATACCGGTGCTCGCTCCGCTCGCACTCGAGATCGACAAAGCGGCCGCTCTCAACGTCAACGCCGACGAAGCTGCAGCAGCGGTCGCGGCGATCTTTCCCGAGAGCGCGCTTTTCTTCGTCACCGATATCGCGCGCGTCCGTTCGATTGCCGAGGATCCGCGCAGCGGCATCGATCGCCTCACTCCCTCGACCGCACGCGCGTTTCTCGGAAGCGAGCAGTGTCGCGATGGGATGCGCCCCAAACTCCGAGCGGCGATCGCAGCCTGCGAGGGCGGGGCGGAAGCGGCGTACATCTGCCTCGCTCGGCCGGGAGCACTGCGCGCGGCGCGCGACTGCAACGACGCAACCATCATCGCTGAAGCGGAGCCGAGGGCGAAGAGCGCCAACTAATCGAGAATGCTGCTGCTTGGAATCGAGACTTCATGCGACGATACCGCCGTCGCGATCCTCCGCGACGGCCGCGACGCGATCGCGAATGTCTCGACGAATCAAGATGAATTTCACCGTGCCTATGGCGGCATCGTTCCGGAGATCGCGAGCCGCGCGCACCTCGCCCTGCTCTCGGCTGCGATCGAGCACACCCTCGATCGCGCGCGGATGACGCTCGCCGATTGCGACGGAATCGCGGTCACCTATGGACCGGGACTGATCGGCAGTCTCCTCGTCGGGGTCGCGACCGCGAAAGCACTCGCATTCGCTGCGCGGCGCCCACTCTATGCCGTCAATCATCTGCACGGACACCTCTTCGCTCCCTTCCTCGAAAGCACCGAAGCACCACCCTATCCGTTTCTCGCGCTCTTAGTATCGGGTGGGCACACGCAACTCGTCGCCGTCGACGGCCCGACGCAATTGCGCGTGCTCGGGAAGACGCGCGACGATGCAGCCGGGGAGGCGTTCGACAAAACCGCCCGTCTGCTCGGGCTCGGCTTTCCCGGCGGGCCGGCGCTCGATGCGCTCGCCCGCGACGGCGATGCGCGCGCGATCGCCTTTCCACGTTACCGTCCCGAGGGCGATGCGCTCGATTTTTCATTCTCGGGATTGAAGACCTCGGTTCGTTACTTTCTCGAACGCCCGGAAAATGCGCGCGTTCGTCGCGAAGATGTCGCCGCGAGTTTTCAAGCAGCGGTCGTCGACGCACTTGTCGCACGGGTCGATGCAGCGTTCTCGCGCGGATCCTTCCGCGCCGTCGCTCTCTCCGGCGGCGTCGCCGCGAATTCGTATTTACAGCAGCGCATGCGCGCGTGGGCGGAGCGATGCGGGGTCGACCTGTTCATCCCACCGCGCTCCTACTGCACGGATAATGCGGCGATGATCGCTGCGGCCGCCGAGGCGCAGGGCGAAGCGGTGCGCGTCGATCCGCTCGTGCTCGCCGCCGATCCGAACCTTCCCTTCGAGCGGATCGGTAACGCCGCATGATCGCCACCTTCGAACTGCGGTGCAGCCGGTGCC